>JAPKZC010001097.1:1396-5503 GCA_026394025.1 Candidatus Solibacter sp. | reverse complement strand
TCCTTGTCGGTCTCCGCGCCCGGCGCCCAGTCCTTCAGGTGAAGGCAATTGATGCGGCCCGGATTGGCGTCAATCCACGCCACCGGGTCCTGGCCCACTTCGACGCACGTGCCGACGTCGAATTGCAGCATCACGTCCTTCGGCGTATTGGCCGCAATCACCTCGATGGGCCGCTTGCCGTCTAACGGTTTGAACTCAAGTTGGTGGTTGTGATAGCCGGCGCGCAGCCCCGCCGGACGCAGCTTTTCCATCGCCTGAGTGAGCGTCTCGCCGACGCCCTTCCAGCCGTCGAGCCCTGCCACGCCGCCGGAACTCGCCATCACGACATACTTGGCGCCCAGAATCTTGTTGAGATCGATCGCCTTCTGTATGCCTGCCGGCAGGAAGTTTTTCGCGTCATTGTGCGTCGAGTTACAGCGAATCCCGGTGTCGTCCATCAGTTTGCGGACGTCTTTGGCGAACTCGGGGGTCCAGGCATAGTAGGGACCATAGAACTCGACCACTTCGTATCCCATCTTGGCGATGGCACGAACCGTGGCCATGGTGTCTTTGGTCATCTCGTCGCGGACCGCATAGAGTTCGATGCCGATTGGTATGCTCTTGCCCGCCGGCGCGGCGAGGGCAAGGGGAGCCGCTGCGGCCGCTGCGAGGAACGACCGGCGGGATACTGAACCGTGCGATGTCATGCCCATGACCTTAGCACGCCGCAATGGCGGGCGCGCCCCCGGTCCAATCCAAACGAACCCCCGCAATCTACGTAGTATCCTGTGGGTAGCGCAGTGCATCTTCCAATCCAACTCCGTCGTGCCGGAGCCATCACCGTCGCGACGCTGGCCGTGGTTTCCGCTGTGTACGCATTTCAGCGCCCGTTCCGCGTGTATTCCACGGTGGAGGGGTATGAACGGTTCCCCATCCCCCGCGATTTTCAGGAGAAGGGCGAATGGGCCTTCGGTCGCCTGATGTATCCACCGGTTGGCCGCATCTACGGCGGCTTCGAGATGGCCGGCACCTGGACCGAAGGCGCCTCCAACTGGGCGTTTGACTATCCACGCTCCGACCGCCACCTGGCTCAGGCCGTGCGCCGTCTAAGCCGCATCCACGCGCGTAGCGTGGAACAGGTGGTCAACCTGGACGATGCCGAAGCCTACGACTGGCCATTCCTCTACGGCGTGGAGGTAGGCCACTGGAATCTCACCGACCCCCAGGCTCGCGCCCTGCGCGAGTTCCTCCTCCGTGGCGGCTTCTTCATGTGCGACGATTTTCACGGCCAGATCGAGTGGGACGTCTTTATGGAAGGCATGCACCGCGTCTTTCCCGACCGTCCCGTGGTGGATATCCCGAACGGCGACCCGATCTTTCACACGATCTACGATCTGGATGACCGCTACCAGGTGCCCGGATCCCTGATTCTGGAAACCCACCAAACCTGGGAGAAAGGCGAGACCGGCAAGACGCCGCACTGGCGCGGCATCTACGACGATCGCGGCCGCCTGATGGTGGCCATCTGTCACAACATGGACCTCGGCGATTCCTGGGAGCACGCCGACAATCCGCTGTATGCCGAGAAATACTCCGCCCTCGGAATCCGCATCGCGCTCAACTACGTCGTCTATTCGATGACGCATTAGGATTATCGTCCTGTAACTGCGTGCGCCATCGATGTGGGGCAAGTTGACAACCTGCGCGGCGGTTGGCTACCGCCACGCAGTCCGCTGCGAACGTGCTGCGCCACAGTGGAACGCACTCTCTCGGTCATGGCGCCAGGCACCGGGCCCTCGGTTGCCCCACCAATAAAAACGGCGGCCGGAACGAACCCGGCCGCCGTTTCCCTGCTATCGATCGATCCGCTTACCGCCCGCTGTTGGGCATGGTGCCGGCCGCGTAGCGCGCCGTCCACTCGTCATTCTGGCCTTTGCTTAACACCCGGAACTGCACGGCGTCTCCGGGTTTCAGGGTGCTGCCGAACCTGGTGATGTCCTCGGTGGAGTTGACTGGCTGCCGGTTGGCCGCCACCACCACGTCGCCGGGCAGCAGGCCGATCTCCTCGACGAAGGAACCTGGCTCCACTGACTTCACCTGCACGCCGCCCTTCTGCTTGATACCAAGGCGCTCGAATTGCTGCTCCGTCAGGTTCTGGATCTGCATGCCGAATTTGACCGTTGTCGGTTCGCCGCCCTTGGTGGGATCTTCCTGGCCGTTGCCGTAGCGCTCGGGGAAGATCTGCGCCAGGTCGGCCACGACTACTTTCAGGTCGTGCCGCTTGCCCTCGCGTTCCACCGTGACGTTGAGCGAGGAACCGAGCGGCGTCGCAGTGACCGTGCTCACCAGTTGGTTGCCGTCGCGCACCGGCTTGCCGTTGATGGCGGTGATCACGTCGCCTTCTTTCATGCCGGCCTTCTCGCTGGGGCCGCCAGGCCTCACCTGGGCCACGAACACGCCTTCCTTCACGCCGGCCACTTTCAGGTTGGCCCGCGCCTGGTCGGTCTCGCTCGGCGTGAACTGGATGCCGATCGAACCGCGCGTAACCTTGCCGTTCTTGATGATGTCGTTATACACCTGCACCGCCGTGTTCACGGGCAGGGCGAAGCCTATGCCCTGGTATCCGCCATTGCGCGAGGCGATCGCCGTATTGATGCCGATGACTTCGCCGCGGATGTTTAAGAGCGGCCCGCCGCTGTTGCCCGGGTTGATGGCCGCGTCGGTTTGCAGGAAGTGCTGGAACTGCATCGAGGGGTCCACGTCGCGCTCTTTGGCGCTGATGATGCCCGCCGTCACGGTGGCCTGATACCCGAACGGTGAGCCGATGGCTATCGCCCAATCGCCCACCTGCACGGCGTCGGAATTGCCCATTTTGGCTACCGTCAGGTTCTGCTTGCCTTCCACGCGGATCACCGCCAGGTCGGTTGGGGCATCCACGCCCACCACCTTGGCGTCGTATTCCACCGGATCGTGGTTGAACTTCACGCGGATGCGGTCCGCCTTGTCCACCACGTGGTTGTTGGTCAGAATGTAGCCGGCGCGATCCACTACTACGCCCGAACCCAGGGCTTGTCCTTTGCGCTGCGGCATCTCGGGACCACCGCCGTTGCCGAAGAAGCGGTTAAATAGATCCTCCATGCTGCCGCCGTCCTGCTGATCTTCATCTTGGGGGGGAATGATCTGCCGCCGCTGATTGCCGCGGGGACGGGCCGGCGCTTTGGGCAAATATTCGGTGGAGATGTTGACCACCGAGGGCTCCACCTGTTTGGCAAGCTGGCTGAACGAATTCGACAGTTCAACCGGGTTGGGAATCACCAGCGGGGTCGCCCCAGGCGCCACCTGAGTATCGCTCCTGGCCGCCTTGACGCCCTGATTGACCAGCGTCCCGATGACAATGCCAATACTCAGCGTGAACAGAATCAAGGTGAACGAAAGCACCTTCTGTGTACGTAATCTGTCAAAAAGATTCATGGATAGTTGTTGCTCCTCTGTAACTTCTGTATCTCTATAGATGTCGCCGCCGATGGAACGGTTTCATCTCGACCAAAACCACTCCGCTCAAGATGAACATCGCCCCTGTCGCGGCGCGGCCGGACAATCCCTCGCCGGCTACGCAATACGACGTGATCCATGCCACGACCGGCTCCAGCGCGTAGATTAGCGCGGTGCGCGTCGCGGTGGTGTAGTGCTGCGCCCACGCCTGGATAGTATATGCCAGAGCGGTGCACAACAGCCCTGTTATCAGTATCGCCCAGACCACCAGCGGCTGCCACTGGATGCGCGGCATCTCCACCCACCAGACCAGGGATAGGGACGACAAAGCGGCCGCGCCAACCTGGGTAACACTCAACACCTCATAGCCGATCTGCTCGGCAAAATGACCGGTTGCCACGATGTGAGCCGAAAATGTAATGGCCCCACCAAACGTCAGCAGGTCGCCCGCGCCGATCGAACCGATTGGGCCCTCCAATGTCATGAGTCCCATCCCGAGCGTGGCGGCCAACACCCCGGCCACCTCGGACATCAGCGGCTTGATCTGATAGACGAGCGCCGCCAGCAAAGGTACCATCACCGTTGCCAGGCCAGTCAGGAATGCCGATTTCGGCGGTGTGGTGGACTGCAAGCCCA
>JAPKZC010001097.1:0-1377 GCA_026394025.1 Candidatus Solibacter sp. | reverse complement strand
TCCGGTGAACAGGAAGACGCCGCTCATGGCCCCGGCGGCGAGCATCTTCAGGGTCACGCGACGCGCCTCTCGGCCCCCCCATTTCAAGGTGCGGCGGCACAGCGCCAGCAGGGCTACCGTCGCCACGGAAAACCGCAGGGTCAGAAACAACACCGGTGAGATTTCGTGCAGCGCGGATTTCACCAGGACGAAGGTGACGCCCCAGATCCCAGCGTTGAACAGCAGTGCCAATTCCGCCTTCCGACGGTTCACTCGGCCTTGCTCCCCGCCAACGTGCGCATCAGCATCAGCAGGGTAAGCAGAATGCGCTTCAGCCCCAGGTCCCGTCCGTCGGGACGGAACCATTCTCCCGAGGTGTGCGCGCCGCCGCCCAGGCCGCCGGCTCCGATGGCGATTGCCGGAATGCCCAGGGAGAGCGGCAGATTGGCGTCCGTCGACGAGCAGTCCAGGTGCGACCGGATGCCCAGGTGGGCGTCCACCGCGCGAAGGTACTGCAAGATGGGCGCCTGCTCCGGCAGTGCGGCCGCCGGCCGCGAGCCGATCTCGCGGGTCTTTACCGTCACCCGCCCACCGGTCTGCCGCTGATTTTCCAGGTCGCGCGCCCGTTCCACCGCACTCGCCAGGACGTCCACCAACTGGTCCATGCGGGCGTTGCTCTCCGAGCGGATATCCACCTTGCACCACGCCGCCTGGGCGATGGCGTTGACCCCGCTGCCGCCTTCGATCAGGCCCACGTTGACCGACGATTTCGGCCCCGAATCCAGGCGCGTCTCGGCGAAAAGGGCGACCGCCCGGCACAGCGCGTGGACCGGATTACCCACCCCGAAATCGCTCCAGCTATGCCCGCCCGGACCGCTGAAGGTGACCTCGAAGCGCCGGCTGCCCAGCGCGCGCGTGGTGATGTGGTCCGTGTTGGCGCCGTCCACCACCAGGTAGCTCCTGATGTGCTTTCCCAGCGAAGATTGGTCACACAGGTGGCACATCCCCAGCAGGTTGCCCTCGCCCTCTTCGCCCACGTTGGCCACCAACAGCAGTCCGGCTTCGGATTCCGGCAGTCTGTCGGAACTCTTCCACGCCCGTGCGATGGCCAGCAAGGCGGCCAGGCCGGCGCCGTTGTCCGAGACCCCCGGGCCGCGGAAGCGCCCATCGGCGTCCACGGAGATTTCTTCTTTATTGCGCGGCGCGAGCACGGTATCGAGGTGGGCTGTCAGGGCAATGTACGGCGGTTCGCCGAACCCGGCCAGGACGTTGCCGGCGCGATCGATCGAAGCATCGCAGCCATAGGACCGCAGCTGCTCCAAAAACCACGCGGCCCGCTCCTGTTCCATAAAGGTAGGCGCCGGTACGCGGCAAAGCTGCAAATGAATCTCGTTGATC
>JAPKZC010000992.1:19279-20740 GCA_026394025.1 Candidatus Solibacter sp. | reverse complement strand
GTGTAGCCAAAGGGAAGGTTCGCCATCACCACGTCAAACCCTTCGGTGCTGCGATCTCGAGGCAACGCCCTTTCCAGGGTGTTGCCGAGCTCGAGGTTGGGTTGTGCCACACCGGCGAGGATGACGCGCGCCAGACCAATCAGCCAGGCGGAAGCGTTGATCTCGACGCCGAATACCGAGCGTTCCTGGACCTCGCGCCACCCGGCCGGCGGCAAAGATTCCGCTCCACTGATGACGCGTCGGGCAGCCTCCGAAAGAAATCCCCCAAGTCCAAAGCAAGGATCGTAGATTCGCTCGCCTAGACGCGGAGCGGCCAGATCGACAACGAGCCGGACGAGGTTCTCGTCTGATGCAAACTCCGCGGTGTACTTGGTGATGTTGATGTAGCGAGCGACAGCGTCTTCAAAGAAAACGCAGAGATCTCGTTTGCCCTGCGCCGTCGCGAGCGGCATTTCCCCAACGGCGCGCCTCGCGGCATCGAGGATTGCGTCCATGCCGGTGGCCAGTTTGACTGCCGCCGGGATTCGCCGGAGATTCCGCATCACCGGACCATCCGCGCTAGACGCGAGTCTTGCCCAGAGGCTCTCGATGGCCGGGGCTAACGCCTTGATCGGCGCCGAGGCAATTCGAGACCAACGTACGTCGGCTGGTAGCGGCGAATGGTAGTCCTGATCGTCGAACGAGGCGATCGCCTCGCGTTCCGCCTCTTCCAGTTCCGCCTGATGCAGGATCACAAACGACGCCAGCGCCCGCAGGAACTCGCCAGCAGGATCGACAAGCCCAGACCGGGAACGGTCCAGCAGGGGGAGGATCTCTTCCCACCGGGCGAGCGGATCTGTCGTCGTCTGGTGCACGCGCTACAGTTCTCCTGCGAAGGCCTGGCGGAGGACGGAGCCTTCGAAGGCCTGCATCGAATTCTCTGCGGTCAGGTTTGTGGCTTCATCAGCAGTGCGCTCGATCTCTTCCAATTCCGCCACCGCTGAGGCTTGTTCGTCTGGTGACAAGTTCGGTATGGGTAGATTGATCCATTTTTCAGTCTGGAGTCGCCTTGTGCCATGGCCGGCAACCTCGACCTCGTTGAGCAGGTCCGGCGCAGCTCCGCGGAGCATATAGCCGAGAAACAGAGGTGATACACCGCGTTGCGGCTGAAGCGCTTTCATGTCTTGGTTGATCGCCACATCGACTCGTGAGATTGCCACCGGCAGAGTGTGGGCAAGAATCATGCCGCGAACCACGAAGAGTACCGCAGGCGCGCTGATCAACTTCGCGGCACTACCTAGGAGTGCCTCCTCGGATATGTGGTCCACAGCATCGTAGATCTCCCTGGTCTTCATATCTTTTGGTGAAACCCACGGAATCCTGCCTTGCCAGAAGGCGGAATTCTCCTTGCTTGGTGTCCCGCCACCGGTAACTGATGCCAGCGATCGCAGCGGAACAGTACTGTTATCTCGACATAGGGTC
>JAPKZC010000992.1:14466-19205 GCA_026394025.1 Candidatus Solibacter sp. | reverse complement strand
ATTTCCTCAATGCGTGAGAGACAGGACCGAATGCGACCCACGATGGTCTGCTGAATGTCAATTGGGGGGCACGGCATCAAGGCTCCAAGAAACTCCGTTAGGTTCAGATTTCTCAGACCTGATGTCGTTCGCTGTGCCCCAAATGCCTGGGCTTTGAATTGAGGGGACTGCATGTAGAGATGCAGAAAATGAGGATCAATAACGGCGGAATTAGGGCGGAGGCAATGGATGAAATTAGAGCAGACGAAACGTATGGGCGAATCAATATCAAAAAGGACGCTCGCTCCCACCAGGTGGGGGCTGCCGCTTGACTTATTGACAAGGATATCGCCACGCAACAGCTGCTTGGTGTTGACCGTGCGTGCCGGGACACTCCGATACGCCACGTTGTCCGTCGAAAGCCGTCGGCATCGCATGTCCGTCGAGCGTAGGACCGGAACCCCGTCTTCAACTGCTGCTGGAGGGCCCCAGGTTCCATCGAAGTGGGCTCGGAGAACTTGGGAGAGTGGAGATGAAGGCCAACTGTCAGACGGCATCATTGTCCCAGAAGCTCCTCAATTTCGTCCAATAATATGGCAATTCTCTGTTGCTTGGCTTTCATCGATTGCACCAAGTCGAGTGCGGGACGGTGCTCATAATCGTCCTTGCGATTCGGATTCTTCGCGGACAGGTCAAGTTGCTTTAAATCGGCGACTCTTGCCACCCAGGAGCGCTCGCATTCAGTCCTCGTTCGCTGTTTTTCTAGGAAGTCCTGGATCTGACCGCCTTGAACCGGCTTACGTGTTTGTTTCAGCTCAAACCCGTCGTTGGTGAGTTCGTAGTACCAGATGGACTCGGTACCGCGACCGTCATCCTCGCGACTAAAGAACAGCACATTTGCTTTCACCCCTGTGTATGGCAGAAACAACCCAGGAGGAAGGGAAAGTATGGTATGCACGTTGAACTCGCGGAGCAACCTCTGGCGAACTGTTGCGTCGGGGCCGCCACGAAAAAGCACGCCCTCGGGAACGATCACTGCGGCCCGCCCACCTTTCGCCAGGTTTGCCATAATGTGCTGAAGAAAGAGAACCTCGGTCGCGGCTGACCGGACCGTGAAGTTGGTCTGGACCTGTTGAGGAAGTTTGCCGCCGTAGGGGGGATTCGCGAGAATGACCGAGTACTTATCGCGTTCGGAAACGTTGCTGGTGTGAACTTCAAGCGTGTTGACGAGTTCCAGATTCGCCTCGCGAATGTCATGAAGCAGTAGCCCCATCGTTCCGTTCAAGTAGGCCAATGGACCCAGCTCCCGACCGTAGATCGTTCTCTTGTGGAACTGCTCAAGTTGCTCTCGTCCCATCTGGCCGGGGTGGCGGCGGATCTCGTTTGCCGCCATCCATAGAAAGCCACCAGAACCAAAGCATGGGTCGTACACCCGCTCACCCAAACGCGGCTGGGCGACTTGGACCATCGCAGCAATGATGTGTCGCGGCGTGTAGAACTCCCCAGCGTAGCCCGCCACCGACGCCACATCCTTCATGAGCCGCTCGTAGATCTCAGAAAGGACGTCGACGTCGGTCTTCTCGCTAAAATGCAGCTTGTTCACTTGTGTGACCACGCGAGCAAAACTGGCTCCGCGCGTCTGGTGATTCTTGATGGTCGAGAAGATACGCGACAGGCGCTCGGCGATTGGGCCGTCGTGGAGACCCCGAAGGTGGGGCCACAGTTCTTTGTCGACGAAGCCCAACATCTCGTCAGCGCGATTCGTCTTCGACGCCCAGGCGGACCAGCGATAGTCGCCATCCAGCAAGCGCTGATACTTGGTCCCCTCGAAATCGGCTTCCTCCTCGCGCCGGCTTTCCGATTCATCGAAGGCCTTCAGGAAGAACAGCCAAGACAATTGCTCCACATAATTGTGCGGCTGAACTCCCTCGGAGCGCATTTGGTCACAAGCATTGTCGATCGCTTGAACAACTTCCTGGCGGCGATGTTCGATCTGTTCTTGCGTGATAGTGGGTGTCATTCGATTTGTATTACCTATGCCGCCATCGGGACGTAAAGGTGGCGCTTGACTTCTTCCAGATCAGTGCGGAGTTTGGGGCCCCCGCCGTACTGCCCCAGAAGCTGAGAAAAATTGCCGAACCGCTCAACGAACTGCGGTGCGCTGTAGGTCTGGCCCTGTTCCAGGTCATCGATCCCATAGAGGGCATAGTGGTCGAGGCAGGTTTCCCAGAATTGCACCTTCACGGGGCTCTGGCTGCCGACAAGCTGGACCAGCCAGGGCTGCTCAGCATCCCAGAAGCGCACTACCCGATCGGTCCTCATCGGGACGCGCACCAGGTCGAAGCCGACTTTGGAGAGGATGTCGACGTCATCCGCCGCATCGAGATCAAAGTACTTGCGGAAAGCGGCAACGTGAATGTCATTGTCTTTCAGTTCCATGCGCAGGTCCTTGCGCGTGCTCTTATCGATCCACAGGTCGAGCAGCGTCTGGACGTCGACCGGAGAGATCTTCCGGATCACTTCCTTAGACCGCTCCCGATACTCATCAAACGGGAGCTTCCGTCCGTCGGCGAGGCAGACGTAGCTCTCCGTCGAGGAAATGTACACCTGGATGCCTTGTCCGACAGGCTTGACCTGCGGCGGCTGCGGCGCCTTGGGCGGCGCCTTCTGCTTGACCGGCTTCTGGCGATTGGCCGGATGCCCGTCGAACTCGGCGTCCTCGAGCTGGCTGGCGCCCGTGTAATCGAAGATGAAGAAGTACCGCTTATCGATATCCTGGCAGAGCCTGGTGCCGCGGCCTTTCATCTGCTTGTACAGAATCGCGCTCTTGACCGGACGGACGAAGACGACGGCCTTGACATCGGGAGCGTCGAAACCCGTGGTGAGTAGGTCAACCGTCACGGCCACGCGAGGTTTGGCCCGACCGACTTCGGCGAAGTTCCGTTCAAGCTGATGGGAATTCCGCTCCGAGCGCGTGATGCGGCCGGCGTACTGGTCGTCGCCCGATACGCGGCGAAGTTCCTGCGCCATGAAAGCGGCGTGGGTATCATCGACGCAAAAGACGATGGCTTTCTCTTCGCGAAGACCCTGCTTGCCGAACTGCGCCCAAAGGTCTTCCGCGATGACCTTCGTCCTTTCCGGCAGGCGGATGTCGCGCTCGAAATTCGACGTGGTGTAGTTCGTCCCGTCAGGCGCAATGTAGCCATTTTCGTCGAGGTTGGTCAGCCGCTCTTCCAGTAGGTACGGCACAAGATAGCCGTCTTCGATTGCCTGTTTCAAGGAATAGGTATAGGCTGGCTCCCCATTGGGCGAACCCGTGAAGTACGAGTACGTGTCGCGCCGCTGCTCTTCCGCCGACAACGGGCGGCCAATGTCTTCGATCTCGCGCGGCGTTGCCGTAAGACCCAGTTGGAACGCCTGGTCGAAGTGCTGGAAGATCGGGAACCAGTCACCAAACCCGGAGCGGTGGCATTCGTCCACAATCACGAGGTCGAAGAAGTCCCGCGGATAATGCTCGAAAAGTTTCTTGCCATCGAGTTCTTCGTCGAGATTTTGGTAGTTCGCGAAGAAGATCTTGCCGACTTGGTGTTCGCCCTTACGGACCACTTCCTTGTCGATTACGACGCGCTCATCCGATGCGAACGCCGAGAATGCGCGCCACGCCTGGTCCTGGAGGTTGTTCCGATCGGTGAGGAACAGAATGTGATTGTTGGCGAGGACGCCGCCGTTGATGAGCTTCCAGATGAGTTGGAAGACGGTGAAGGTCTTGCCGGTTCCCGTTGCCATCAAGAGCAGTACGCGCGTGAGGCCGGCAGCGAAACGGAACATCGTTTCGTAGATGGCCATCTGCTGGTAGGGCCGGACGCGCTTCTGCGAGACCTGGTCCACATGCCAAGGCGTCTCGAACGCTTTTTTCCAGGTCTCCCACGCAACCTGCCGCCCGGCACGCGCCAAAAGGTTGTCGGGCGTCGGAATGGCCGGCAAGGTCTCGAAGGCCCCGGTTTGATTGTCCGTGAGGATATGCTCGGTGCCATTCGAAGCAATGGAGAAACGCAGGCCCAGCCGGTTTGCATAGCGCGAACCCTGTTGCATGCCATCAGCGGCAGCCTCAGTTTCCGCCTTCGCTTCCAGGATGGCGAGCGGCAACGGCCCGATTCGGAGCAGGTAGTCGACGACCAGACGTTGCGTGTCGTCGTACATGTTGCCGCCCGAGAGGTTCACCGGCCCAGGCCCCAATTCGAGCTGCCGATCGAAAGCCCACCCTGCTTGGCGCAGTGCAGGCTCGATCAACTCGCGGCAGGTCTGTGTTTCGTTGCGGCTCATTAGGTATCGTTCCTTCGGGACGGATCGCCCGTCGGCACAGGACTAATTGCATGTAGTATGCCAAATCTGTTCGCGGGTGTTAAGTGATTCATCTTAAACCAGATCCTGTCCAGTCCCGGTTGCGCACGACTCTTTCCATTTTCAACCTAAGTTGAAATGTTTTCAACCGAGGTTGACGCTTGGCGTTCGGCGGCCCGCCAAGAGCCAGCCGCGACCCTCAACCAGAACGGTCCTTCAGTTTGGAAAGGTACTTGTGAACCGCCTGCGGCGAGACGCCGAGGAGGCGGGCCGCTTCACTTCGATTCCCGCCGGCCGATTCCATCGCCCTCAGTACCATCTGCTTGCGCGCGCTTGCGAGGAAGCCTTCGATGGAAAATCCTTCGGTCGGCTCCGGAAGGGTGCTCAGCGGATCATCTTTCGCTACCGGCTCCGTCAGG
>JAPKZC010000992.1:9862-14432 GCA_026394025.1 Candidatus Solibacter sp. | reverse complement strand
GGCATCGATGACATCATTTCTGGTTAGCCGCGCCGATCGCTCCAGCACGTTCTGTAGGTCGCGAACATTACCCGGCCAGGAGTGGCCCTGAAGCCTAGCCAACGCCGCCTGAGACAGGCGCCGAGGCCTCTTCAGTGTGGTGTTGATGCGGTCAAGAACATGAAGTGCGATCTTCGGAATGTCGCTTCGCCGTTCCCGGAGCGCCGGTAGCCGTATTTCGCCGACGTTGAGGCGATAGTACAGGTCTTCCCGAAACTCTTTTTGGCGGATTGCTTTCGCCAGGTTCTGGTTGGTGGCCGCCACGATCCGCACATCAACCTTGCGCGGCTTCTTCGCGCCGATTGATTCCACCAAACCATCCTGCAATACGCGCAGCAACTTCGCTTGGGCTGCCAAAGGCAGTTCGCCGAGTTCATCCAGGAATAGCGTGCCTTTGTCGGCCAGTTCGAACTTGCCGATCTGGTCGGCCAGGGCGCCCGTGAAGCTGCCCTTCTTGTGGCCGAAGAGGATGCTTTCCGCCAGGTCCTTCGGGATCGATGCACAATTGAGCGCCACGAAGTTGTCATACGGTCGGCCGCTCAGTCGGTGAACGAACTTGGCCAGGAGCTCCTTGCCTGTGCCAGTCGCACCCAGAATGAGGATCGGTACGTTCGACTCCGCCAACGCGGCGGCTTGCTCCAGTGCAGCGGCCATCTTGGGATGGTCCCCTACCAATCCAAGTTCTGCCAGCGCGGTCCGGATGTCAGGTGCCGGAGTATCGGGTGCCTCCACCAGCGCATCACGCACGCGGACTACCGGGAACTCGGCGCGAGTTAGGTCGATCTCCGTGACAAGGTCTCGATCCGCCGTCACGAATCGCGGCGGTCGAATGTGAAGAATGCGCGCGGGGAATTCGCCGGACGCAGTCAGCAACACCCAGCAAGCGTGCATCTGCGGCGTTCCCGACGCTACTGAAATGAAGTACTCGGCGCCTGGGAAGTCCTCCACGACGGTCCCGGTGATCGACCTCAGATGCTTCAGGATGGCCCCGTAGTCGGTAGGATCCTGAAGAGGAAGGGCAACAACCTTGAGCTCAACTCGCTCTTTGAGAGCCGCGGCAGTCGCCGCTGTATTCCGCTCAGTGTTCGGAGTCGAAAGAAGGTACACGAGGTCGAAGCTACGCGCCTGCAGCAACGACAATACTGGCCCCGGTTGTTCGTCTTCGCCGACGAGTCCTTTCGAGTGCGGGTCGTGAAAACCCGTGAATGTGAGCAGAATCCGCAAATTGGTCTCGAACTGTTGATTGTACGCCGATTAGATCAGCCCATGCCGCACAATAGACATAGGTATGCTGTCGCCAGCTTTCCCTGTCACACCACCCGGCGTACGGGTCCGTACCGGGCGGTTCGGCGGGTTGAGCTATCGGCCGCCAGTCAATCGCGGAATCCCGAGCAAGTCGAAGTAAGCATTGGGCAGCGCGATGTTGAGCGCCGGGCTGTTCGCCAGCCTCCACGGGCCGTGGGCGCTGCCCGCCGTTTGTGCGGCGAGATCTTTGCCCACTCCCCGTTTCCGCAGTTCAGCGAACCGTACCGGGCCCCGCTTCCACTGCTTCCAGATCACAGACCGGAGCCTGTGCCTGGTCCACCCTTCAAGACCTTCCAACACCGAAGGCGTCTGGCATTGACCAAAATAGCCAATCCATCCGCGAAGATAACGGCCCAACTCCTCGGCCATTTTCTCCACGCTCACGCCTCGCGTCCGTTGCGTCTGCTCCCGAACCTTCTCTTTGAACCGGTGCACCGCTTTCGGCGCGATCCGCCGCTTTGGCTCCCGATTCGCCGTGAAACTAAAGCCCAGAAACTTCCGCTCCCATGGCCGTGCCACCGCACTCTTCTGCTGGTTCACTTTGAGCTTGAGCTTCGTCGTGATGAATCGCGTGATGCTCGCCATCACTCGCTCCCCTGCCCGTCGGCTGCGAACGTAGATATTACAATCGTCCGCATATCGCGCGAACCGGAGACCTCTCCGCTCCAACTCTCGGTCAAACTCGTCGAGCACGATATTACTGAGCAAGGGCGACAGTGGACCGCCTTGTGGCGTCCCCTCATCGACCGGACTCACCAGCCCGTGTTCCATCACTCCGGCTTTCAGAAACGCCCGGATCAACTTCAGCATCCGCTGGTCGCTGACCCGTGTGGCGATTCTGGCGATCAGTTTGTCGTGCGAAACCCGGTCGAAGAATTTCTCCAGATCCAAGTCCACACACCAGCGATAGCCCTCGGCAATATACTGCTGCGTCTTTGCCACCGCCTGATGCGCCGAGCGTCCAGGCCGAAACCCGTAGCTGTGATCGGAAAACGTCCGGTCCCACCTGCCTTGCAGAACCTGCATCACTGCCTGCTGGACGAATCGGTCCAGCACCGTCGGGATGCCTAGCTTTCGCACCCCTCCGTCCGGCTTCGGGATTTCCACCCGCTTCACCGGTTGCGGCTTGTAGGTCCCGCTCAATAGCTGTTCCCGGATGGCTGGCCAGTGCTGTTTCAGGTACTCTGGCAACTGCTGGACAGTCATCCCGTCCACGCCAGCACTCCCTTTGTTGGCCTTGACTCGTTTCAATGCCTGCTTGCAGTTTTCCCGCTCGCAGACTTCCTCCATCAACTGTTTGGCGATGGCCGGGCTTTCGGTCCCGCGCTTTCCCGCAGACGATTCGGTCCCTTCCTCGGAGCCATTCGGGGCTTCACCCCTATCCTCTTCCAGGAAGGCCAACGCTAGCTGGTTCTTCTGCCGCTTGTCGCCCATGAGTTGCGCTGCTTACTCACCTCTCCCATTACCCTCCTTGCGGAGGACCGTCCGGGCCTTCACTCCTTCCTGGTTTCCCAGGCTATCTTCACTACTACGCCCGGTGCTGACTTCTGCCGCCCGGTCAGGCTGGATCACTCCACCCTCAGTCCGGATTCCCGGACAAACGGCAGACCTCCCGAGGTAAGTTCGACTGCTTTCCGCACGCAACCGCCGAATTTACAACCAGTGCCCTTGATGGATATGGACTTCGTGATCAGTTGCCCACTCGTCCGGCACCGTATGCCTCAGATCCGGTGTTTGTACATCGGCTCGTACGTTTGCTCCACGCTTCCTTCAGACCCCGCCTCGCGACGACGCCCTTGCGCTTCGCTATGACTTCACCTCCATCAGGTTGTCAAGGGGACTTTCACCCCCGAGCTGTCGAACATGCTCGGCACACAACGGCACCAGCCGGGATTGGTCCCGGCTGGCAATTTCGATTAGGATTTTGGAGTGGATCGGTGAGCTTCAGGCATCCTCACCCACGCCGACCAGGAGATGGGCGTCGTCGGTCTCCTCCTCTGGCGGTTCATCTTCGATCAATCCGCCGATGTCGGTGGATTCAACGTCGCGCAGCTTCCGGTGGATGGCTCTGGTGCGAGTTTCCGCCTTGTCGATGGTGTTCTGGGCTTCGGTCAGCTTCTTCTTGACCTTCGCCAGAACATCGGCGTACTTACCGAATTCCGATTTGACGGTGCCCAGGAGTTCCCAGACTTCGCTGGAGCGCTGCTGGATAGCCAGGGTGCGGAAACCCATCTGGAAGCTGTTGAGGAGGGCAGCAAGTGTGCTGGGGCCGGACAACACGATCCGGTATTCCCGCTGAATGAATTCGGCGAGACCCGCCCGGCGCATCGCCTCGGCGTACAACCCTTCCGTCGAAAGAAAGAGGATGCCAAAGTCCGTGGTGGCGGGCGGTGCGATGTACTTATCGCTGAGGTTCTTGGCGCACAACTTCAGCGTAGCCTCAAGTTGCCGGGAGGCCTTCTCGACGGCGTCGACGTCCCCCCTTTCAGATGCGTCCACGAGACGCTGGTAGTCCTCAACCGGGAACTTCGCGTCGATGGGCAGCCAGACAGGGGTTCCGTTGGTATCGCGGCCAGGCAGCTTGATGGCATACTCAACCCGCTCACCCGTACCCGACGTGGCGATATTCTGCCCATACTGGTCAGGTGCGAGCATCTGTTCGAGGAGCGCCCCCAACTGGACCTCGCCCCAAGTTCCGCGAGTTTTCACGTTGGTGAGGACTCGCTTGAGATCACCGACCCCGGCGGCAAGAGTCTGCATCTCGCCAAGCCCTTTGTAGACCTGCTCCAGGCGGTCGCTGACCTGCTTGAAGGATTCCCCCAGTCTCGCCTCGAGGGTGCCCTGGAGCTTCTCGTCTACCGTTTGGCGCATCTGCTCCAGCTTCTTTTCATTTTCTGACTGAATGGTCGCCAGCCGGCCGTCGACAGTGGTCTTGAGATCCTGCAGTTCGTTCTTCTGCAATTGAGAAAGCCCGGTCAATGTCGCCAGTATGCTGTCGCCGAGGCTCTTGAATGAAGCACCGGTTTCTTCCCGCAGTTGCTGGGCCTGGCTGCGAAGCGCCGATTCGACATCCGTCAGCTTCTGGCCTGTCTGTTGACCAATGGTCGACAACTTCGCGTCGATGACGGTCTGCAGGCGCAGTTGTCTTTCGTCGACGCTCGACTGCAGGGATTGCAGGGGCGCCGAGATTGTCTCCGTCTGGTCCCGCTGAAGGTGGTGGGTTTCC
>JAPKZC010000992.1:4843-9842 GCA_026394025.1 Candidatus Solibacter sp. | reverse complement strand
GTGCCCTCCAAGGAGTTCTTGAACTCCACCAGCCTGACCGATACTTCGTCTTGAAGCTTCCCCGATGAGGTTGCAACGGACTGGGTCAGGCTATCGATCTTGCGACCGGACTCCGTCGAAAAGGAATCCAGACGTTGTTCCATGCCAGATCGGACGAGTTCTAACTTCTGGTCGTTGGATCGGGTGAGGCCTTCGACTTTCGTTGAAACCGAATCGCCCATGCCGGTCAGCGCCGTGACCACTTCGCTACGTAACGCCTGCGATTGCGTAGAGTGTTCCTGGCGGTTTCGCGAGATCTCTTCGCGGACAGACCGGTCAACTTGCTCCTGGCCCTTCTGAACTACACCGAGGTTGTTGAGGACCGGCGCCCAATCGGTTTCCTTACCTGACAGGTCCGAGAGCTTGCGGAACTGCAGAAATAGGAGCAGGAGGACCAGTCCGAGGACCACCAAAACTGCTGCGAGTAAGAGATTCATCAGTTCTGCGTTCACCTTCCGCAATTGGTAATGCAACAGTGACGCCAAACTGTCAGTCGCGATGCAAGTGCTTAAGTTTAAAGCGGTGATGGATGCCAGAATCGCAGTCGCGGCTTCGCCAATCTTCAACCAAGGTTGATGCAACTTCAACTCTCGTTGAACCTATTGGTCCCGTCCAGCATCTGCCGTTGAGCAGCCCAATCGATGGTTCGCGAAACTCTGCGAAGGTCCCTCTCGGTGATGGCGGATCTGGCGCGCCAGTCGTTGGAGTTGTCGAGAATCGCTTCCTGTATGTCCGGGGCAAGGAGCAACAGATTCATGATCTGCGTCAGCCGGGCTCGCGTGACGTACCCCAACCGCGCGAGGTCGGCGTAGTCGCGAACTTCGCCGCGGTTGACCATATCCTGGAACTTGATGGCGAGCGCCATCAGGCGGGTGATCCGCGGCAGTCGAGCCGGCAGATTGGCCAGTGTTGGTGCACTTTGCTCCCGTTGCCGTGGACTCCAGCCCGCCAGCATCATCTCGACCTGGGCCACGTGTGATTCTCCGTCTTTCGTTTGCATAGTCGTCATCAGGCTTTCGTTGTTACACCGTTGCACAGGTCCCTGATCCATTGAACCAGGCGGGTCTGTTCGCGGGTAGTCATTGACGCCCACACTGGGTCAAAATCGGCCAGCGCGCGCGCGGCGTCGGCGTCGGCGAACTGGTCAGCATCGAGTTCTCGCCCTTCCGTCATGAGATTTGCCAGCCGATGCTCGGCCACTTGGATCTGGCCCTGCAGGTCCAACAGCCGGTCCACACGGGCTGTGGCGTT
Organism: Candidatus Solibacter sp.; assembly: GCA_026394025.1. GTDB lineage: Bacteria > Acidobacteriota > Terriglobia > Bryobacterales > Bryobacteraceae > Solibacter. The sequence continues at coordinate 8,552 of JAPKZC010000992.1, read as the reverse complement.
GAGCACGGCGTCGCCGGCAAGCGCGGTGACCTCGGCGTTTATGTGCCGTAGCGCGGCCTCGGCTACGGCGACGTCCTTGCCGTGCTCCTCCCGACGGCGCGCCAGGTGCTCTCGCGCCTGGCGCACCACTTCCGCCGCCAACCGCTGATCAGTCCCCATCCGCCGGATGGCCTGCAGGACGGCGTTCTCGACGGCCTGCGCAGACACCGACTTCGTCTTGCAGTTCTTCCAACCACGCTGCTGGGCCTGGTAGCAGACGTAGTAGCGGTACCGCTTGTTGCCCTTGACCGAATACGTGTGCACCATCGCGGCGCTGCAGGGCATGCAGAAGAGTAGCCCGCGCAAAAGGGCGCCGTACTTGTTTTTGGCGCCGCCGCCGTTCGTGCGGCCGTTGCTGTCGAGCATGTCCTGCGCTCGCTCCCACGTGGCGCGCTCAATGATCGCCTCGTGCTCGCCGGGAAAGAGCGTGCCTTTGTGATTCACCTGGCCGGTGTAGATGGCGTTCGTGAGTAATCCGTACAGCAGGCTCTTCGTGAAGGGCTTGCCGCCCCGCGTCTGGCCAGCCTCGGTTGTCCACCGTTTAGTCTGCCAGCCGCGCCGGTCCAAATCCTGCAGGACGGGCAGCATGGCGCCCCGTTCGAGGTATTGATCGAAGATGGTCCGCACCTGATGAGCTTCGTCCGGATTCACGATGAGGCGGCGCGCCTTTGTATCGATGTCGTAGCCGAGGACCGGGTGGCCCCCGATCCACTTGCCCTTCCTGCGGGCCGCGCACATCTTGTCGCGAGTCCGCTCCGAGATCAGTTCGCGTTCGAACTGAGCGAACGAGAGAAGGATATTGAGCGTCAGCCTGCCCAGGGAGTTGATCGTGTTGAACTGTTGCGTGACCGAGACGAAGCTGGCGCCGCGGCGGTCGAACAACTCCATCATCCGGGCGAAGTCCATCAGGGATCGGCTTAGCCTGTCCACCTTGTAGACGACCACGCAGTTCACGCGGCCAGCCTCAATGGCGTCGAGCATGCGCTTTAGGGCTGGTCGGTCCATATTGCCGCCGGTGAAGCCGCCGTCATCAAACCGCTCCGGCACCAACTGCCATCCCTCAGTCCGCTGGCTGGCGATGAAAGCCGCGCCGGCCTCCCGCTGCGCGTCCAGCGAACTGAAGTCTTGCTGGAGGCCTTCCTCGGTGGACTTCCGCGTGTAGATGGCGCACCGGATCACCTTGTCCGGCGCTGGTTTCTCCGCGACCACCGGCGCGCGCCTGCCGCTACCGTTTCTCATTTGTCCCCCCGTTTTCCGCCGCGCACCCGAAAAAGAGGAAGCCATTCCACTTGGTGCCGGTCACCTCGCCGGCAATCGCGCTCAGCGATTTGTAGAGCTTCCCGTCGTACTCGAAACCCTCCTCCCGGATCTTCACGACGATGTCCCGGCCCTTGTAGCGGCGTTCAACGGTACCGCCGGGCGCGGGCAATCGCGGATCAGCTTTGGCGGGCACGCGCCCCATCACCGCGTTGCCTGACGACAGGCTGAAGTCCTGCTGGAACGTCGTCTTCGGTGCGCGGACGCGCAGGTCGGCGTCGTTGGCGATCTCAAGGGCACGCTGGCGCGCCCGTTCCGACAGACCGCCCTCTGCCAGCGCCTGGATCCTCCAGGCGACACGGCGGAACAGGAAGTGCTTGTGGTGCGACCGCGTCTCTTCGCCGAACACCTCGGCGTGCTTCTCTTTCAGTTGCCCCACCGTCATGTGGCGCAACGCTTCAATCTCTTTCCGGACCGTGATCTCCAAGGCCTTCTCCTTTCTCGGGGCTGTTAACCTCGTGTCCATGAGGGCTTGAAGGTGCCGGGTTATCAAGTGGTTCTTCGTGCCGGATTCGGCGTCGGTTTCGCAGATAGCCGGCCGCCAGGATGCTGGCGATGGATTGCAGTTCTTCGGTCGGAACAGCCAAAACGGATCACCTCGCTGTGGATTTGGCACCCACAGCGTTGTCCGCTTGGCGGTCGTTCCGCTGTCCGGTGGGATGTGGGATCAGCGTGCGCTTCTCCCGCTGTGAACATACGCGAGAATTCCGAAAGTTGTGCACACCCAAGTGGGTCGAGACGAACTGGGCTGTTAAATAAGGCGGGGTACCCTGCGGAGAAGTAGAGAGGTCGGCCGGAAAGTCGCGCCCGGGCACTCAACCGGAACCAAATGGAGAATCTCCAGGGCCGACTGCGGAGAGGCGGCACTCACCGTAAACGCATGGTTATGTTGAGGAAAACGCAAAGCCGAGTGGCGGGCTTAGGAACGGCGATGCTGTTAACAACAGGGGACTTAAATTCCGTGGTGGGAGGGTTTGGCTCCTCAGGTAGGATTCGAACCTACAACCCTTCGGTTAACAGCCGAATGCTCTACCGTTGAGCTACTGAGGAGCAAGTGCGTGTCATTTCATTTAAACAGACCCGTGCTCGCACTGTCAAATCATCTCATTCAGCAGTTCCGGACGCGGGTGCGGGATCACCACCTTATTCACCAGCATACCCTTCTGCCCCACTACCTGCGCCGCGGTGTCCACCGCGCTTTGCACTGCCGCCACGTCGCCCGTCATCGTCACGAACGCTTTCCCCCCGAGCGCCATCGCCAGCCGGATCTCGATCAATTGAACGTTTGCACTCTTCACCGCCGCGTCCGTCCCTTCGATCAAGCTCGCCACGGAGAACGATTCCACGATTCCCAGTGCTCCCAACGCCTCCACCTTCGTCGCGCCGCTGATCGCCGGGAACACCGCGTCATGCAGATTCGGAATCACGAACGAATCGATCACCGAGAACCGCGCTCCCGAGATCCCTGCGGCCACTGCGGCCTGCACCGCGGCCACGTCTCCCCGCACCATCACCATGTACTTTCCCGAGCAGATCGATCGCGACAGCACCACATCCACGTTCGCCGCCTTCAACATCGCGTCGCACGCCAGGTATCCCGCGGCGATGCTCGTCAGTTCGATCAAGCCGATTGAATTCTTTGCCATTTCTTCCTCAAACCAAGCCGCCCTACGCCGAAATCTCGACGTATTCCGCCGTCACCGCGCGCACCTTGCCGTCGATGCTGGCATGCACATTCGCGCCCAATTTGCCATCTTCCACGCGCCCGACGAGTTGGCCCTTCTTCACTTTCTTGCCGTCCTGTACCGTCGGGTTCGCCGCCTGGCCCGCATGCTGCTTCAATTTGATCCGCACCATCGCTGGCTGCGACGTACCCTCTTGATAGGGCGTCTCGCGCTCATACTCCTCCACCTGCAAACGGCGTCGCAATTGCGAAAGCGGCACGCGGCGATATTCCTTCATCGGGTGCACTTCCACCGGAGCTTGCTGCACGAACTTGAGACCCGCCGCGCGACGATCCTGCTTGCCCTGATCGCATGCTTCCTTAGGATACAAATCCTCGGGACACGCGTACAACGTGCACAGCCCGCACGCGCAGCATAACTCCGACCACTGATTCCAGATGTCGCCGCCCGTCAACGTAAAGCCGAGACTGCGCATAACCTTGTGCGGTTGCACTTCGTAACCCAGCAGGTAGCGCGGGCAGAACTCGGTGCAGTAGCTGCACTGATCACAGGCCGATTTCCCGATGTGCGCCATCTCCGCAGTCGACCGCGTCTTGCGCGTCAACAGATAGTGATCGCGCGGCAGCAGAATCAGTCCGCCCGTCGTCTTCGTCACCACATCGCCCAGA
>JAPKZC010000992.1:0-4810 GCA_026394025.1 Candidatus Solibacter sp. | reverse complement strand
CAGATCGAAGGTCAGCGTGCCCATCATCACGCCGCTGACGAATACCCCGAAGTCGTCCACCGTCGCTCCGCCGGCGCGCGCAATCAGATCACGGAACGTCGTGCCTATCGGAACCCAGAACGATTTCGCCTCCTTGACGGCTCCGGTCACCGAGAGGAACTTCTCCGTCACCGGAACATCGCGTTCGGCAAGGCTGACGTTGTACAGAGTCTCCACGTTGTTGACCACGCAGCCCACTTGAAGCGGGAGGCCCGCCGCCGGAATCAGCCTGCCCGTGGCAGCGTACACCAGTTCGTACTCGTCGCCGGAGGGGTAGAAATCCCCCAGCATCACGAACTCGATGCGGTCGTTCCGCAGACTGTGCTTCAGTGCCTCCAGGGACTCCGCGTTCTTCGTCTTGATGCCGAACTTGCCCTGGCGCGCGCCCGTGGCGTCCATCATCGCGCTCATCCCCGCCAGAATCTCCACTGGGAAGTGCTTCATCAACTCGGCGTCTTTGTGGACCAACGGTTCGCACTCAGCGCCGTTGGCGATCATGAATTCCACCTGAGACTGCGCTTTCACGTAGGTTGGGAACCCGGCCCCGCCCGCGCCGACTACGCCGTACTCGCGCAATTTCTCACTGAGCATATGCTCCAGGATAACAGGGGGGAGAGGAACCTGGAAGGAAGGCGCTGCGCTACAAGCGGAAGCTGGCGCAGCGCCCTTCAGTGGTTCATCGGCCCAACTACTTCTGAATCGTGATCACGGTCGAAGCGGAACTTGCCGTACCCACCGTCACGATCAGCGGCAGGTCGCCATTCGCCGCAGTTGTCGGAACCTGAACGTTGATCTGGTACACCCCAGCCGCGCCCGCGACTACTCCCGCGAAACTCACCGTCGCCGCCGCGCCGCCGATAGTCACCTGCGGAAGCGCAGCCAGCGGCAAGGCATCCGCCGGCACCTGGCCCGGCACCAAAGCGGGGGCCGCCGCTCCCAGGCCGGTGCCATAGACAACGATGGTCTCTCCCGGCGCCGCCGGACTCGCCTTGCCGACAAGGTTGCCATTCGCATGAATGCCCATCACGTTCTTTCCGTCTAACGTGAACAACTGGGGCGCGTTCGCCGCAACCGTGATTGGCGCGGCGGTACTGATTCCCGCCGGATTCTTGACCTGTACGTTAGTCGTTCCGGCACTCGCATTGGTCGGAAGCAGGAAATTGACCTGGGTCGGGCTGACGTACCCCACATAAGCCACCCGCGGAGTATTGTTCACGTTCAGCAGCACGCTCACCCCATCCAGGGAAAACGGCATGCCGCCGTTGACAAAATCGCTGTCCGCCCATCCGCGCGTCGTAGCGCTCAGGTTCGAGCCGTAAATCGTCACCCAGGAATTGGGCGCTACGGTCCCCACTGCGGAAGTCGCGGCGCTGACGATGTTGCCTGCAGTGACCGAAGGTGCCACCGGAATGGCCGGCGCCAACTGCACACTTGAGGTGTAGATAAAATCCCCGGTGTTGGTGCCGTTTCCATCGGCCGCATTTCCGGCGACGTAGAAAGTTACCGGACCGGCATTAGTCGCGGGCGGAGTCCAATCAAACTGGAACGTCACGCTCCCTTTGGTGCCGTTGCGCGTGCCGGCTGCGGTCTGCTGAATGTACGATGGCCCTGATGCGCATGGTTTGGGCGCACTATCGTCGCAGATCACCTGCGTCATGTTGTCAACCGGATTGAAATCACCGGCCTGGCTCTTCTCCAGGTCGCTGTTCAATCGCGCCGTCAACTCGAAGCCCCACCGCTGTTGGACGGCATCAGCGACCTGGACGGCTACTCGCTGTTTGACGCCGGGGATGTAGAACGCTCCGCTTTGCAGCAGGATCTTCACGCTTCCCGTGCCCGAGTTGAGCGCGCTTGTGGCATGGCATTGCGTGCATGCGCGGGCGTTATCTCCGGGTGCGCCGGTCACGCGCGTAGCGGGACCGTAACTATGTCCGAAAACGGCGATTGGCGCAATGCCCGTTAGCATTGCAGCCGCAAGGTACGAAAGAACTTTTCTCATCCATCCATGCTCTACGTAGCGGTACCTTATTGTTGTTTTTGCCCCGTAAAAGAATTGTAAAATTCGAAACTCACCGTCTTCCGAAAACTCAAAGAACTCGATTACCTGACCAGCTACTCTCATGGCGGCCGTTTCTACACTCTTCGCGAGATCGCCCATTTCGGAACCGATGGCTTGTGGTCCTGCACGCCGGCCTGGTTCTCCCGCTACGGCACGTTGCTGGCCACCGCTGAAGCGCTCGTCCGTAGCTCGGTCGCGGGGTATTTTGCCGAGGAACTGTCTGCCCTCCTGCACGTAGGAGCGCAAGATGTCCTACGCCACCTTGTCAAGCAGAAGACGATCACCCGGGAGTTGATCTCCGGCCTGTTCCTCTATACTGCCGTCGATCCAGCCACCCACCAACGACAATCTTTGACACGTCGGAGCAACCAGTCCGTTCCCACGGTTGTCGATGCTGGATGAAAGCCGCCATCATCTTGTTTTACGGTCTGCTGGACGAGCAGCAGCGCCGCTTGTACGCCGGTCTGGAATCCATGAAGCTCGGCCACGGCGGCGACAGCATACTGGCCGAATTTCTTGGCCTCGATCCGCACACCATCGCCCGCGGCTGCCGCCAGTTGCTGGATCAGGGTGTCGAGGTCGGAGGGATTCGACAGTCCGGGGCCGGGCGCAAGCCGGTTGGAAAAGAACGCCCGTAGTAATCGAGGCCATCGAAATCCTGCTGGAACACGACACTGCCGGCGATCCCATCACCGGCATTCGTTGGACCCACAAGATGCCTGCCGGAATCGCCGAACTGCTGCGGCAACTCGATATCGAGATCTCAGCCAATACCGTGGCGCGGTTGCTGCACGATACCGACGCGGCCGGAAGTTGCTCATCCTTGCCGATACCGGCGGTAGCAACATGTGCCGTACCGGAGACACGCTTGCCGCTGGGTCATTCGGTGGTTTGGCGTTTATACGACGGTTGGAACTTCTTCCGACCGGACTTCGGAACCGCTTGGCAGGATTCTTGCATCGGGCCGTAAGGTGCAGCGAGCTGACGCACGGACGAGCAGCTCACCGGGCCTCGCGGGTTAAACGGCGGATTCTTCTTCACCCTTCCGTTGGGAGGAATCCACGAGATAGATGCACCCTATACCCACTCCGTACGCGAGCAGATCCAGGAAGCCGAACTCTACACCCATCAGTCGGGCACAAATCCGCGCAATCAAGTGCTCACTCGCAAGCATGTGGGCCGGAATCATTGTCAGTTGAAACAACTCGATAGCGGTCATGACAGCCATCGCGCACACGGCCGACGCCGACGCCCTCGATAACAGGCGCAAAATCCCGTAGACCATCATCGCGTACAAGGCGTCGCCCAGGTACTTGTCAAAGACCGCTAATCCTGTGTGAACGACTCTCGATAGGATACCCATCGCGATGATGCCAACGGTGCAGAATGCCCAGGACAGGCGCGACCTCAGACGGACGACCATCCCTCCATAGTACGAGTCCATCGATCCGCAGCGCCGATTCCTTCAGTTGCGGTCAGGCCAACGTGACGGGTGACGCGCATCCCTTGGGCATCAGCCGCCAAATACCATGCGCCCGAGTTCATCCCCCAGTCGTTTCGCTTCTTCGGGATCGGCAGCGCCGCGAAAGCGTTCGGCTAAGTTGAGTCCTACCAGCATCCGGTTTGGGCTGAGCCGACGGGTCTTCGCCATGGAGCGAACCTGGGCAGCAACGCCGGCAGGAAGGCTGATACTCTGGCGGTTCGTCTTGTTACCTTATCGAGACCTTGACCGCATGGGCTACCGCTCCCGCCCTTCCTGAATCTGGCGCGCGTGGCGAAAGGGATGAGCCATCATCAGGATGAGTGCCTCCTGCCCGCTGACTGCCCCGATCATCGGGTGATCCATCGTCAGGCGGCGCAGGTCCTCCTGGCAGGAAGCGATGTACGCGATGGTCTGCTCGCGGTTCCGGCAGAAGCACTCGACTGCCTCGGAAAGCGTGGCGAAGCGGCCGCTTGGCCGAGCGACATCCGGCGCCGCGATCTTGCGCCCTCGATTCGCTGCGGCTGCCGAAAGAAAGGCCTCCCGCTCACGAGACATCTCGCTCTCGGTTGGTGCAGCTCGCTCCATCAGTTGGCGGCGCAGGTACTCCTCTACGATGGCCACATGTCCCGCGCATTCCAAGATGGACCAGCCGGCGACCGGTTTGGCCGCGGCTTGCTCCTCCGTCACGCCCTCCACCGCCGTCAAAAACTCGTCGCGGCCGGCTTTCAGACGTGCCAGTAGCTCATCCTGGCCGTTCATGAGATCCGTCCTATATGCAATGCAACAATCCCGCCGGTGAGGTATTCAAAACTTACCTCCGCGAAACCGGCGCTGTGCATCATTCGCGCCAGTTCCGGCGCCGGCGGAAATTTGCGCACCGATTCCGGCAGGTACGTATACGCATCGCGCGAACCGGAGATCAGGCCGCCGATCCACGGTAGAATGCGGCGCGCATAGAAGTTGTAGAGCGCGGCGAAAGCGGCATTCGGCGGCTGGGAGAATTCCAGAATCGCCGCCATGCCGCCGGGACGCAGCACGCGCCGCATTTCGGCCAGGCCAGACTCGTAGTTCGCCAGATTGCGGAAGCCGAAGGCAACCGTGATCAGGTCGAGCGACCCGCCACGCAGCGGGAGCGACAAGGCGTCCGATTCGAAGAGCACGGCGGGGGCGCCCCGCCGCGCGATCTTGCCATGGGCGGCGACCAGCATGGGATGGCAGAAATCGCTGCC
>JAPKZC010000965.1 GCA_026394025.1 Candidatus Solibacter sp. | reverse complement strand
TTCTGCCGGAGCGCGTGGAACTCGAACGGGCGGTGCTGGGTGGCGAATTCATCGAAGGCGAGCCGGTGTGGAGCTACCGCGCGGAGCATCCGGAACCGCGCGCCAACGTGGGGTATATCGTGGCGCGGGTGGAGCCGGTGGTGGAACAACTGGGAGCCCGGCTGCGCGGCGGTGTTGCGGCAAGCGAGCGGGATCTGGGGTTGTACGAAGACGCGGCGCTGCAAACCCTGTATCAGCGCTGCTATCCGAAATTCTACGAGGCGGGGTTCGGCGGCGAGCAGGCCAATCCGGGCCGGTGGCGTTTCTACAACGAGTTTCTCGCCGACTGGCGGCGGCTCTTCGCAATCGATGGCGTGGGCTTCCCCAACGAACTGGATCCGCGGCATACGTTCGCCTGTTTCCGGCAGATCCAGCGCGCGTTCGACATCACCTTCCGCGACATCATCGGTAGTTCCCTGCCGGCGGCGCGATTGCGTGGGGCGGTGTGGCAATCCATCTTCACCCACGATATGCGCCGCTACCGGCGCACGCTATACGCGCGCATGGGCGAGTTCGCCACACTCATTACGGGGCCCTCGGGTACGGGCAAGGAGTTGGTGGCGCGGGCCATCGCGGAATCGCGCTACGTGCCGTTTGACGACCGGCGGCTGTCCTTCGCGGACGATGGCGAGGCGGCGTTCCTGCCGATCAACATTTCGGCGCTCTCACCGACGCTGGTGGAGTCGGAACTATTCGGCCATAAGCGCGGCGCCTTCACGGGCGCGGTGGCGGACCGGCGCGGGTTCCTCGAAATGTGTCCCGAACTGGGGTCGGTATTTCTGGACGAGCTGGGGGACATGGACCCGGGCATACAGGTGAAGCTGCTGCGCGTCATCGAGACGCGCACGTTTCATCCGGTGGGTGACACGGCGGGGCGCCAGTTCCGCGGCAAGCTGATCGCCGCCACCAATCGCGATCTGGCGCAGGCAATGCGCAATGGGCAGTTCCGCGAGGATCTGTACTACCGCCTGTGTTCCGACCAGGTGAGTACGCCTTCGCTCGCGGAGCAGCTTGCGGCGTCGCCGGGCGTGCTGCGCGAACTGGTGTTCTACATGGCGCGGCGTGTGGCGGGAGTGGAAGGCGACGCACTGGCGGGCGAGGTGCTGCCGTGGATTGCGGTGAACCTGGGCACGGAGTACGCGTGGCCGGGGAACTATCGCGAGCTGGAACAGTGCGTGAAGAACGTGCTGATCCGCAAAAACTACCGTCCTGCGCTCCTAGGCGCGGAAGATCCGGTGGAGGAGTTCGCCGACCAGGCGCGCGCGGGACGCCTGACGGTGGATGAGTTGCTAGCGCGGTATGTGACTATCGTCTACAGCCGGACCGGAAGCTATGAAGAGACGGCACGGCGCCTGGGGCTGGACCGGCGAACCGTCAAGGCGAAAGTGGATGCGGCGCTGCTGGGTAGGCTGCGGGGGACTGCCCCACCTTACCTGGGCTTGTAGGCGATAGCTTCGATTTCCACGTGGATGCCGGGGGCTGCGAAGCCGGTGACCACGGTGGCGCGCGCCGGTTTGGCGTCGCCGAAGAATTCGGCGTAAACGGCGTTCATGGCGGCGAAATCGTTGGCATCGCCGAGATAGACGCCGCATTTGACCACGTCCGCCAGGGTGGCGCCGCAGGCTTCGAGCAGGGCTTTCACGTTTTCGAGCACCTGACGGGTCTCGGCGCCGATATCGCCGGTGATCAGTTGTTGGGTGGCCGGATCGACGGCGACCTGTCCGGAGACGAAGATGAAATCGCCGGCGCGGACGGCCGGCGAATAGGGGCCTCGCGGCGCGGCCACGCCGGGAGGAGAGATGCGCTCGATCATGAGTTAGTGTCCTTCCGCTTCCAGAAATTTTTCGACTTCGATGGCCGCCATGCAACCCGCTCCGGAAGCGGTAATTGCCTGGCGGTAGACGCGATCCTGCACGTCGCCCGCGTGGAAGACGCCCGCGATATTGGTGCGCGCGCCGCCCTTGGAGAGGATGTAGCCGTCGGCGTCGGTTTCAATCTGCCCCTTGAAGACCTTGGTGTTGGGGATGTGACCGATGGCCAGAAAGAAGCCGTCCACCTCCTGATCCCAGACCTCGTTGGTCTTGCGGTTACGCAACCGCACGCCGCTGACCAGTTGCTTGGACACATCGTGGATCTCTTCCACGACGGTGTTGAGCAGGAACTTAATCTTGGGGTTGTCGCGGGCGCGATCCAGCATGATCTTGGAGGCGCGGAACTCTTCGCGGCGATGCACCAGGGTGACTTCGCTGCCGAAGCGTGAGAGGAAGTTGGCCTCTTCCATGGCGGAATCGCCGCCGCCGATCACCATGATCTTCTTGCCGCGATAGAAGAAGCCGTCGCAGGTGGCGCAACTGCTGACGCCGTGGCCGATTAGTTTCTGTTCGCTTTCAAGGCCCAGCCAGCGCGCGCTGGCCCCGCTGGCGACGATCAGGGTGAGGGTCTCGATCCACTCGCCTTCCACATTGAGACGGAACGGACGCTTCGACAAATCGGCGTCGATCACGGAGCCGTGCAGGTACTCGGCGCCGAAATTCTGCGCCTGCAACTTCATATTCTCCACCAGGTCGGGGCCGTTGATTCCCTCCGGGAATCCAGGGAAGTTCTCCACCAGAGTGGTCAGTGAGAGTTGCCCGCCGGCTTCGTGGCCGGCCACCACCAGGGGCTTCAGATTGGCACGGGCGGAGTAAATGGCGGCCGTGTTGCCGGCGCAGCCGGAACCAATGATGACTACGTTTCGCATCGTGAGAATCCCAGGTTAGCACGGGCGGCGAGGACTGCCGCATCAGCGAGCGGGCGTGTTTTCGTACCACTTGAGGCGCGTCGAATCGATGCAGGCAATGTCCGGGCGGCCGTCTTTGTTGAGGTCCTCGACGGTACAGGCCGCGGCGCCCATGCCGCCCTTATCCAGATCGCTGCGGGTCCAGCGTTTCGCCGCGGCGTCGTAGCTGTAGAGATAGACACTGCGTGGCTGCCCGCGGAAGCCGGCGATGATTTCGAATATTCCATCGCCGTTCAGGTCGGCGACCTGGATGGTGTGGCCGTCCACCAGGCTGGCATCGATCACTTCGCGCTCCCACTGCGCGCCGTGCTGGGTGTAGACGGCGACCTGGTTGCCGTGCCAGGGCTCGATGGCCGCCAGAAATCGCGTCTTCCCCATTTGTCCCACGGCGATATCGCTGGAGCCGGATTTCGGCCACGGGGCTGGGTCGCCCTTGGCCACTTCAGTGCGCGTCCAGCGGAGGTCCTTCGTGTAGCGGAAGAGGTGGATGCCGGTGAAACTGGCACTAAGGATGCTCTCGCGGCCGCTGCCGTCCCAATCGGTCACGAAGATTCCGTGCACCACGCCGGAGTTCTCCGTGCCGATCACGCGGCGCTTCCACTCGCCGGCGACGTAGTACAACAACGGCGTCTGGTCGCGATATTCGGGCGCGGCGGCGGCGGCGCCAGTGCGAGGGGCATTGATCATCACCAGCCGGCCAGAGCCATCGATATCGGCGGTGCGCAGGCGGTGGCTGGTGGGCAAGCGGTCGATTTCGGTGACCGTCCAGGGTTCACGCGGATCCTTGCCGGGGCGCAGGACGCTGACAATTCCGGCGCTGTCCTTGGCTTGCATGGAGAATTCGCTGGCGAGCACGATTTCATTGCCCACCACGGCGCAATTGATCATGCGGCTCTGGCCCGACGCCAGCGATCGTGTGCTCCACCCAGGTCGCCGGCGCGGCGGCCAGCAGGGGGAGGCAAAGCAGTAGAGTAGACAAACGGCGCACGCTCCACAGTATACTGGCTCATTACACCTATGAAAATGACTGTTTTTGTGGCGATGGCTGCGGCCGCGGTGGCGGCGGGCCAATCGTCCCACCTGAGCGGGTACTCGCAACTGACGCACGGCGGCCAGAACGCGGAGGCCTATTGGTCTCCGGACGGCAAGCGGCTAGTCTTTCAGACGACGCGTCCGCCCTACGAATGCGATCAGATTTTCATCATGAACGCGGATGGTACGGACCAGCACCTGGTATCCACCGGCAAGGGCCGCACCACCTGCGGCTACTTCCTGGGGGACAACAAGCACATCGTGTACGGATCCACCCACCTGGCGGGCGACGCCTGTCCCGCTTCACCGGACCGCAGCAAGGGCTACGTCTGGGGTGTGTTCGCCGGCTTCGATATCTTCGAAGCTACCGACACGGGCAAGATCGAAAAGCGCCTGACCGATGCGCCCGGCTACGATGCCGAAGCCACGGTGAACTACAAGACGGGGACCATCCTGTACACGTCGCTTGCATCCGGCGATCTCGACCTGTGGACCATGAAGGCGGATGGCAGCGGCAAGAAGCAGCTCACGAAATCTCCTGGGTACGACGGCGGGGCGGTCTTCTCGCGCGACGGGAAACACCTTGTCTGGCGCGCGGGGTATCCCAAAGACGCCGCGCAGTTGGCGAAGTACAAAGAACTGCTGGCCGACAATCTGACCGCGCCGATGAAGATGGAACTGATGGTGGCCAACGCCGACGGCAGCAATCAGAAGACCATCACCAATTTCGGCTGTGCGAGTTTCGCGCCCACCTTCACGCCGGACGGCAAGAAGATCCTGTTCGCCTCCAACAAACAGGAATGCGACAGCCGCAAATTCGAGCTCTACCTGATCAACGTGGATGGCACCGGCCTGGAACAGGTGACCAACTTCGGTGGATTCACCTCGTTCCCGGAGTTTTCGCCGGACGGCAAGACGCTGGTCTTCTGCTCCGACAAGGACGCCAAAGAGCGCTACGAGTTCAACATCTTCACGGCGAAGTGGGGGAAGTAAGGCGGCCCGGCGCAGCCTCAAACCGCCGCCAACTCCGCCTGCCACACGCCCTCGAAATCCACGAAATAGGCGCCGATCTCGATTCCGGGGATGGCGCGCGCCAGGTTCTCGGCGGCGCGGCGCAATTCTTCGTGGTGGTGAACCCGTTCTGCCGCCGCATCGCCGCTGAAACCGGCAGCCAGGCCGCCGTAGGCGCCGCAATCGGAGTGCAGCATCAGGATGACCCGCCGCGTGCCGTGCAGGTGAATGGACTTGCGAATCTGCTGCAAGACGAATTCGCGCTCGGTTTCCAGTTCCGGCGACGCCAGGCACTTAGCGCCCCCGGCCACTTTGATGGGATCCGAATTGGCCACGCCGGCCCGCTTCAGAAGAAACTTGCGAAATCCCAGATCGAAGCGATTGTCGAAGCACCAGATCACGGCCGCATCGCAGTGGTATTTGTCGCGGGGAGCGTCGAAGTGAAAGACCTTGTTCATGGCACCCGCCTTTCCCTTCTATTGTCGCGCAGCACGTTATATTCAGAATAGTGCGCTATTTCCTCACTGGCCGCCTGCCGAAGGTCACGTCGATCCTGCTGGTGGAGAGCGGCACTCGCGGGCTACTGGAAGGCTTGGTCGCCGGGCTCCGCCAAGCGTGGGGCGACCAGGTCCAGATCGATCTGGTGACCTGCTACGCGACCTTGCCCAAGGGCTTCGAGGCCCAGCACACGCGCGTCTACCGCGTGGGCGACTACCGTGGGCGCGCCGCCCGTGGACGCCTCTACCGCGAACTCGCCGGCAACCGCTACGCGCTGGCAGGCATCATCTGCTCCGGCGAAATCGTTATGGCCAAGTGGAAATGGGTGCTGGCGCTGCGCATTCCGGCCAAGGTTTTCATCATCAACGAAAACGGCGATTACTTCTGGTTCGACCGGATGCACCTCGGCGCGATTCGCCAATTTGTGCTTTTTCGCTCAGGCCTGGCGGGCTCGGGCGCGGTCCGCACCCTGGTACGCCTGATTTCCTTCCCGTTCACTTTGCTGTATCTGCTACTCTATGCAACGTCTGCCCATGCCCGTCGGGCATTACGCAGAAACTAAGCCATGAAATCCATTCAAGTCCACGTTCCAGGCGGACCGGAAAACCTCCAACTGGTGGAGATTCCGGTGCCGCGGCCCGGTCCCGGGCAAGCGCTGGTGCGCATCGCCGCCAGCGGCGTCAACTTCATCGACATCTATTTTCGTACCGGCCTGTACAAAGCCGATCTGCCGATGGCCATCGGCAGCGAAGCTGCCGGCACGGTGGAAGCAGTGGGAGAAGGCGTCACCGAAATGGCGCCTGGCGACCGCGTAGCCTACGTCATGGCGCGCGGCTCCTACGCCGAGTACGCGGTCGTGCCCGCCGCCCAACTGGTGAAAATCCCCGCACACGTCGATTTCCACACGGCGGCCGCCGCCATGCTGCAAGGCATGACGGCTCACTACCTCACGCACTCCACGTTTCCGCTCAAGGATGGTGACACCTGCCTGGTGCATGCAGCCGCGGGTGGCGCCGGCGGCTTGACGGTACAAATGGCCAAAAGCATGGGGGCCCGCGTCTTCGGCACCGTTTCCACGGCGGAAAAGGCCCAGATCGCGCGCGATGCGGGAGCCGACGAAATCATCCTCTATACCGAGCGGGAGTTCGACGTCGAAGCGCGGCGCCTCACCGGTGGCCGCGGCGTTGATGTAGTCTACGATTCCGTGGGTAAGACCACGTTTGAGAAAAGCCTCAACGCGCTGCGCCCGCGCGGCACGCTCGCCCTCTTCGGCCAATCCAGCGGTTCCGTGCCGGCCTTCGACCCGGCAATTCTCAACAGCAAGGGCTCCTTGTTCCTGACCCGCCCCAGCCTGGGCCATTACCTGCTCACGCGCGAGGAACTGCTCTGGCGGGCCGGCGAAGTCCTCGACGCGGTTGATGCCGGCAAACTGCACCTGCGGATCGACCGCACGTATCCACTGGCTGATGCCGCCGCCGCGCACCGCGATCTGGAATCCCGGAAAACCGCGGGCAAGCTGCTTCTCGCCATCGGGTGAGTTCATGACGCTGCAGACCAAGGTGACGCTCGGGTCCGTGCTGCTGGCGACCGTCATCGTTACGGTCGTCTCCGTCGTGGATCTGGGCAGCTTCATGGATCTGAAACTGCAAGCGACCCTCGAGCGCGCCGAGGTTATCAAGGGCGTGGCCAATTACGAAGTTATCGACACGCTGAATCGCCGGCGCGACGTGGCCTTGCGCGAAGTCCTCCGCGATCCTGAGCTGAAACGCAAACTTGTAAATCTGCTCCGCTCGACGAATGGCGTTCTCTCCATCGACATGGTGTCGGCGGAGAACCAGGAAGTACTGGCGAGCACGCTCGACAACCGCATCGGCAGCACGGCTTACCACCCGGACTTCAGTACACTGGTGCACCAGCGCGGTTGGTTCGAGAAGTTGAACGTGCTGTTGTCCAAGGACCCGCGGTACTACATGTTGCAGAACCCGGTCGGCTCCAGCCGCGGCACCATCTTCTACGTACGCGTCGTTATCTACGCCAAGCTGACCAGCCCCTCGCTCAAGGACACGTTGTACCAGAAGGCGGAAGTCGCGATCCTGTGCGTGGCCGGCGCCGTACTGCTGACGTTCCTTTTCTCCATGGCCCTCTTCCGCACGCTCGGTCGCATCGGGCAGATGCTCGATCGCGCCGCCAC
>JAPKZC010000318.1 GCA_026394025.1 Candidatus Solibacter sp. | reverse complement strand
GGCGGGATCTTGCCGATCACGTGGTCGGAAGGGAAGACGCCCATCACCGCTTCGGGGTCCAGGGAGTGCAAAATCTGAGCCGCGAGGCCGATGGCGGGTGCGGTGTTGCGCTGCACGGGTTCGGCCAGGATCTGATTTCTGGGGACCTGCGGGAGTTGTTTGATGATGATATCGCGGAGGTGGTGGTTGGTGAGCACCCAGAGGCGCTCGGGAGAGATCAGCGGCGTCAGCCGGTCCACGGTGGCCTGAATCAGGCTGCGATCGCCGACAACATTGAGCACCTGTTTGGCGGAGCGCTTGCGGCTGCGCGGCCAGAAGCGCGTACCGCGGCCTCCGGCGAGGATGAGCCCGTAGTGATGGCGGTTCATGCTATTTCAAGGGATAGCCGTGAATCAGGCGGAGAGTCCTGCGCCAGCGCGTCTTGGACGGAAAATGTTGCACCAGATCCAGCAGATGGTCGATCGAAATCATTGGTTTGGAGAGGGCTTCGGTGGACGCATCGTACGACCAGTAGATGATCAGCGGTTTGCCGATGATGTTGGCGGCGGGCACGAAGCCCCAATAGCGGCTGTCGAGCGAGGAATCGCGGTTGTCGCCCATGGCGAAATAGACGCCCGGGGGGACTACCACCTCGTCGTTGAACACGTGATTGTTTAGCATGTCGCTGGCCGAATCGACGACGTGCACGTTGGGTTCGCTCGGGAAATTGTCGCGATACGAATCGATGTATTCGGTCTTGTGGTAAACGTAAGGCTCATTGACAGGGTGGCCGTTGAGGATCAACTGCTTGTCCACCAACTTGATGCGGTCGCCCGGAACACCGATGCAGCGCTTGACGAAGGTCTGCTGGATCTCGACGGGGTAGCGGAAGACGATGATATCGCCGCGCTTGACATCGGTGTAGGGAAGAATATGTTTGGAGGCGGGGCCGTAGGGTGAAAATGCGAGTTTATCCACCAGCAGATGGTCGCCGATGAGGAGCGTGTCTTCCATCGATCCGGTGGGGATGACGAAGGCCTGCACCAGGTTGGTGGTGCCGAAGAGGAGCAGGATGATGGTGACGGCCCATTCCGCGACGAAACCGCGTTGGGGTTCCGGCGGCGCGAAATCGGACGCATCCGAAGGCTCCTGGTCCGCCACTACTACATTTTCTTGGTCCACAGTAATTCATTCTAGCGAAAAAGCTTGTTATCCTGTTCGGAGACCCTTGGCAGGGAGTAATTGCGCGTATCTGGTGGGCCAGCCCTGTTCAGCGCAAGCGGCACGCGGTCAAGCGCCGGTGAGGGGTACGTTTTTTCTGAAGGTTTTTCGGTTGAGCACACCTGCCACGATTGCCATTCCACAGCCCGACGGAAATGCCCGCCGCAACTCCATCCTGCTGGTTTTCGCGTGTACGATTCTGGGCTCGGCAGCGCAATTGCTGATCAAGACCGGGATGAGCCACTTCTCGCCGCACCTGCTGGCGCTGGTGACCAATATCCCGTTGATCGCCGGATACACGCTTTATGGCATCAATACGCTGATGATGGTGTTGGCGCTGAAGAACGGGGAAATGTCCTTGTTGTACCCGATTATCGCGCTGACCTACGTGTGGACCACCCTGGCGAGCTACACGCTGTTGGGCGAACCATCCAATATTTACAAGAACGTCGGGATCGTAACGATTGTGCTGGGTGTCGCGGTGATGGGCCGGCGGGGGGACAAGTGACCCCGTTGGTGAGGTCGATGTTGTTGGTGTTCACCGCTTCGGTGATCGGTGCCTTCGGGATGGCATTTCTCAAGATGGGGTCGGCGCACCTGACGCGCTCCATCTGGAGTTTCCTGAATCCCAAGCTGCTGTTCGGCATCGGGCTGTTCCTTGGGTCGAGCGTGTTCTACGCATGGGGTATCAAGGACGGGCAGCTTTCGGTGCTGTATCCCATGGTGTCGCTGGGATACGTGTGGGGGCTGTTGTGGGCCAAGCTGTTTTTCAATGAGGCGCTGACCAAACAGAAATTCATGGGGTTGGGGCTGATTCTGTTGGGTGTCTGCTTCGTCGGCCTGGGCAGCTAGGCGCGCTTCAGCCCTGGCGAGGCAATCGCTTACATTCGTAAACCAGGCGCGACAATCGAAATTCCACCCGATCCGCCTTCTTTCCGACTCCGGACTCCTGAATTACCACGCTTGACTCCGACTGAAGCGTTTAGTATTGTCTTGTACGCGCTCTCAGTCCATGGGCTCCGACGAGGGAACCGCCGGGGGAACGGGGTCGGCTGCGGCGCGAAGAGAGGAACGGGAATGACGCTCCAAAAAACAAGACTCTCCCTATGCGTGGTGCTCTTGGTGTGTGCCTGCGCCCAGGCTCAAACGGTTACCGGTTCGCTAGTTGGAATCGTGGTAGACCCGACCGGCTCGGTGATTCCGGATGTGAGGATCCAACTGACGAACCAGGGAACGTCCGCCAACAGCGTGGCAACGGGCGACAGCTCGGGAATCTTCAGGTTCCCGAACCTTACCCCGGCCACCTACAGTGTCAGTGTGCAGGCCAAGGGTTTCAAAACCCGTATCGTGAAAGATATTACCGTGGGCCTCAGCGAACACCGCGATTTGGGGCAGTTGACGCTCGACATCGGCAACGTCACCGAAGAAGTCACGGTGACTGCCGAGGTGACGGCGGTCCAAACCTCCACTTCCGAGAGGTCCTCCGTGATTGAAGGCAACCAGCTCAACAGCGAGGCCATCAGAGGCCGCGAGATGATGAGCTTCATGCGCATGCTTCCTGGCGTGGTGGACACCAGCAATGGGCGCGATGCCACCGGGGGAAGCGTCCTGGGAGGCCTCACTTTCAATGGCAGCACCGGTATCACGGGTTTCATGGTGGATGGCGTCAGTGACATCGATTCCGGCTGTAGCAACTGTTTTACCCACTTTGAGCCGAATATCGACTCCATCGCCGAAATCAAAGTTCTGACTTCCAACTACCAGGCCGAGTTCGGCCGCAATGCGGGCGGCTCCGTCCAGGTGGTGACCAAGACCGGTACCCAGCAGTTCCACGGCACGGGCTGGTGGACCCACCGGCATGAGTCCTTCAACGCCAACGATTTCTTCAACAACATCACCGGCCTCAACCGCAGCCGTTACCGGTTCAACATCGCCGGCTGGAGTCTTGGCGGACCGGTGTTCATACCGAAACTCTTCAATACGGCCAAGACCAAGTTGTTCTTCTTCGCCTCGCAGGAGTACACGCGGCAACTCGCCAACTTCGCCAACCAGTTCCGGAGCATGCCCACCGCGCTTGAGCGCATTGGCGATTTTTCACAGAGCGTGAACGGCAGCGGCGCGCTCATGACCGTCACCGATCCTCTGAGCGGTGCGCTCTTTCCTGGCAACATCGTCCCCAAGAGCCGGATCAATGGCTGGGGCCAGGCGATGCTCAATTTCTTCCCGCTTCCCAATACGGTGTTCGCCAATGGAACCGCCCAGTACCGGCAGGCCAACTTCCAGGCAGCGGGCAGCGCCGCGCATCCCCGTCGTAACGATATCGTCCGTCTGGACATGAATCTGACTTCGAAGCTGAACGCCTACATCCGCTACGGCAACGATTACGACGACTGGATCGAACTCTTCCAGAGTTCGCAGTTTCTCAAGGGCCCCAGCGGGGATCTTACGCAGGATCACCCCGCGCCCGGCCACGGCTATGTGGCATCGGCCAACTACATATTCAGCCCGACTCTGGTCAATCAGTTCACCTTCGGCAAGACCCTTAATCATTGGTCCTGGTTTGAGGTGGATCCCGCCGCAGTGGACCGGTCCGTGCTTAAGGGCGCCACAGGAACACCGGAGGCGGGGCAACCCCTTCCCAGCCTGTTCCCCCTCCACCCGGGTGGCCCCGGCACCGGCGGCACCCTCCTCTTTGGCAAGGCCAATGCGTCGAACGGCTATGCGCCCTATATTCCGAATCTGACCTTTGGTGGTCCCACCCCGAACCCCCCTAGCTATTCCAACGGAAATCCGGAATATACCAACTCCAACATCATCGATACGGCCACCGACAACCTCAGCAAAGTCTGGGGCCCGCACAGTGTCAAAGGCGGCGTGTACCTGGAATTCAACCGGAAAATTCAACCTTGCGGCGCGGCCGGATGTAATGGCTACCTCGGCAACTACAGCTTCTCCCCCGACACCAACAATTCCCTCAACACCGGGCTGGGATTTGCCAATGCGCTGCTGGGCAATTACAGCACCTATACCGAGTGGACCAAGAAGATCATCGTGAATGACACGTACTGGAACGCGGAGTTTTACATCCAGGACAACTGGCGCGTCACCAAGAGACTGACCCTCGACTACGGCCTTCGCTTCTATCACCACACCCCGGAAACGAACGGGACAAAAGAGTATGCATGGTTCGACCCGGCGGCGTACAAGAAGTCCGACGTCCCGAGGCTTTATGTCCCAGCCATCGTGGGTGGCAAGCGCGTAGCGCAGGATCCGGGCACCGGCGCCACCGCGCCCATCGCCGCCATCGGCCTGTACGTTCCGAATACGGGTAACCCCGCCAATGGAATGGTTCAGGCCGGAACCAACGGCGCCCGTATGAACCCCTACGATACCGACCCGGTTTGGATTGCTCCGCGCATTGGCTTCGCCTATGACGTGTTCGGCAATGGCAAGACCGCCATGCGCGGCGGCGTGGGCGTGTTCTTCGACCGGCTTGACGGCAACCAGGCGTACGACATGGGCAGCAACCCCCCCATTGTGTACGCGCCTACCGCATATTACAACCAGATCGCCGGGCTATCCACTTCGGGTGGCTTGCTCGGGCCGAGCAATCTGATTTATTGGTCCGGCCACACCAGACCGGCTCAGGTTCGCAGCGCCAGCTTTGGCATTCAGCAAAATATTGGCTTCGGCACGGTCTTGGACGTCTCTTATCAGGGCACCTTCGGTCTGAACCGGAATCTGAGGTACAACAACAACGCGGTTCCCATTGGCGCCGACTTCCTGCCGCAGAACATCGATAACACCCAAACCGGCAACCGTGCGCTTCCGGCTGCGTTCGAGCGCATCAACTATCCCGGTATCGGCAATATGAACCAGTTGATCTTCAACGGCAAATCCAACTACAACGCCTTGCAGTCAACGTTGCGGAAGCGCCTGCAGCACGGCCTGCTTTTCGGTGCGGCCTACACCTGGTCGCGCAGCATGGGGCTGTTGTCTTTCGATCCGCTGGTGCCCAGCAACTACACGCGCAATTATGGCCCGCAGGGTTCGGACCGGCGGCAGACGCTTTCCATCAACTACGCCTACGATATCCCCAAGCCGGGCAAGGCGTTGCACAGCAAGGCGCTCACCGTTCTCACCGACGGTTGGCAGATTTCCGGTATCACCGTCTTCTCGACGGGAGCTCCCTTCACCCCGAGCTTCGGCACTACGAACTCGCTGAATATTACGGGATCCACCAATGAAGGGGCGCGCATTGACGTGATCGGCGACCCGCACGCGGATATTCCGACGAATCCGTCGCTGCCCAATGGCAAACTGGCCTTCAATCCCGCGGCGTTTCGACAAGCGGCCGTCGGGACCATCGGGAACGCCGGCGTCAACATCATGTATGGCCCGGGGTTCGCCAACTTCGACGCGTCGCTATCGCGATCGATTCCGATCGGGAGTGACAAGCGGCAGCTCAAGCTGAGACTGGAGGCATTCAACGTCTTCAACCATACTGAGTTTCAGAACGTGAGCACGTCGTTCACCTACAACCCCGCCACCGGCGCGAACACGAATGCGTCGACCGGGCAATATACCAGTACCAAAGGGCCCCGCATCCTGTCTCTTGAACTGCGGTTCCAGTTCTGAGATTGGATAGACACTGAAGCGGCGGGCCGCGATCCGCGGTTCGCCAGTGAATGAGGCCGGTATCCATTCCAAGGGTGCCGGCCTCGCTTTTTTGTAATAGCGCTACACTGAATTTCCATGGGCCGCCCAGTCCTTGCTCCCGCTTCCCTATCCGCGGTCTTGTTGCTCTGTATATCCGCCGGCGGGAATGCGGCGCAGAATACGGCCGTGCAATCCGCGGCGGCCGCCATGCAGCGGGGCGATTTCCAGGCAGCCGAAAAGACGCTGCGTTCCGAAGTGGAAACCCACGCGGGCGATTCATGGGCAGTGAGCCTTCTGGGCGTCGCGCTCGACAATCAGAAGAGACTCCCCGAAGCGGAGGAGTTCCATCGCCGGGCGGTAGCCTTGTCCCCACGTTCGGCGGAGATCCTGAACAACTACGGAACCCATCAGTGGATCGCCGGGCAATTCGACAAAGCTGAAATCACCTTCGCGAGCGCACTGGCCGCGGCTCCCGGGTACTTCAACGTGCTTTTCAACCTGGGCGTGATGGCCACACATACGGGCCATTACGAACGCGCCCACGAGGTGCTGGAATCCGCCCTCAAGCAGCAGCCCCAAAACGTGGATGTGCTCTACCGACTGGCGTGCGTCGAGGAAGCAACCAGGCAATGGGAGACTGCTGCAATGCGGCTGGCGCAGGCGGCAAAACTCGATCCGCGGCGAGCCGATGTTCAGAAGCTGCTGGCCCTCACCACCACCGAGTTGGGAGCGCTGGACGATGCGGCCGCGGCGTGGGACCGATATCTGAAGCTCGAGCCGAACGACCAGATTGCCCGCCGGGAAAGCGCCTATACGGCCGCCAAAATGGGAAAACTCGAGCAGGGCATCTCTGGACTTGAGGCGTATCTCGCGCGGTACCCGGACGATCCGGTGGGGCACTTCGAACTTGCTCAGGCGGAGCGCTCTATCGACGCGGCGCAGGCGCTCGGGCACCTGGACAGGGCGTTGGCGCTGGACCCGGACTACGTGGCCGCGCGGACGGCCCGCGGCAGCCTCTACTATCAAGAGGGAAAACCCGAGTCTGCCGTGACGGACCTGGAGCTTGCGGCATCCCGGCAGACCGACAACGCCGCCAACCTGGATCGCCTGGGACAAACCTATCAGGCTTTGGACCGGACGGCCGATGCGGTTCGAGTGCTCCGCAGGGCCGCCGAACTGGCTCCCAAGGACTCCAGGATCCTGCTTCATTTTGCCAGGGCGCTGGCCGACGCGGGGCAGACCGCAGAGTCCAAGCTCCTGATGGACCGCTTCCGGCAATTGGGTCCGGAACAGAAGAACATCGTGCCGGCGGGTCTGGTGGAGTATTTGAGCCTGTCGGCCGAACAGCGGCAGGCGGAGTACCGGGCACGAGTGGAGAAAGTGGCACGCGATCGTCCGGAGGATCCCGCTGCCCAAGTGGCCTACCTGAAGTCGCTGATCGAGGACGGCAATGCCGAAAGGGTGGCGGCCGCAACTCGCCGGATCGCCGGCCTGACGCCAGACGCGGCTGTGCTGGCCGATGCGGGGCGAGCGCTCCTGGAAGCGAACCATTACGCGCTGGCACGGGACCTGCTGCGACAAGCGGTGGCGGCCGGTCCGCGCCTGAGCGCCGCCGGCCTGGATCTGGCCATCGCGACGTTTCATGCCCTGGGCGCGGCCAGCGGCGCCACAGCCGGGCTCGAACTGATGGACCGCTTACCGGAAGCGGAGCGGGGCGCCGACTACTATCTGGCGCGCGCGCAGATGCTGGACGCGTCCGGGAAGCCACAGGATGCCGCCGCGGCACTGGACCGGGCGCTGGGCGCGGCCCCCAAACGGCCCGATCTATACCGGCAGGCGATCGCGATGCTGGCCGGCGCGGGCCGCGCGCCCGAAGCGTTGCGGCTGATCGTTGAGGCGGCGCGCCACCTGCCGGAGAACCGCGAGATACTGCTGTTGAAAGCCACGACCCTGGAATTTGCCCGGCAATCCGACGATGCCGGGCGTCTGCTGATGGACATTCGCAATCGCTGGCCGGAGTGGTCCGCCGTCTGGTTGGCGCACGGCATCATTCTGAATGCTCACCAGCGCTATGAAGAGGCGCGACAGGCGCTGCAAACGGCGGTCGCACTTGGTGAGCGGAGTCCCGAGACCTATTACTACTTGGCCGACTGCGAGTTTCACTCCGGTCCGGCGCGGAAGGACGCCGCGGCAGCAGCCGTTCGGCAGGCTCTCGACCTCTCGCCCGCGGACCCGTGGATTCAGTCGCTGGCCGGCCGAATCGCTTTTGCCGGAGGCGAGTTTTCCCTTGCAGTGGAACGGCAGCGCGCGGCAGTCCGTCTGCGTCCCCGCTTCATCGAGGCGCACCAGCAATTGGCTCAGGCCTACGGTGCGCTGGGCCGGAAGGCGGAGATGGAGTCCGAACTGCAAAAGGTGCGGGCGATACGGCAAGGCGGGGACGATGCTCCTCCATATCTGAGCAGCCTTTTCCAGGGCAGCCTCATGAAAGGGAAGTCAACTCATGAGGGGCAGGGGAAGCGCAGGGAATGAGGCGCAGGCCAGCGTGATCGCCTGTGGCTGTGGTTTGGGGTTCGGTTTGCAGATGCAGCAAGAGTTCGTCGCCGTTTACCGATAAGATGTAGTGTGGAGAGACTACTCCAGCGGTTTCCGGCGATGAAGGCTTGATGCGGCACACCGACACATCACGAGCAGGTGTCCGGCGCTTGAGGACGACACTGTCATGAGAGAGGCCGGGGCGCCAGTTGCGGAGCCGAGTGCGCTGGATCAGGTGCGTCTGGAAGCAAACCGGCAACTGAATCCTGAACGTAAGGCAGAACTTGGCCAATTCATGACGCCGGAGAGCGTGGCGAAGTTCATGGCTGGACTGTTCTCCCAGAGGACGGGCGCTATCCGCCTGCTGGATGCGGGGGCCGGCGTAGGGTCGCTCACAGCGGCGTTTTTCAACCGGTGGGGCAGCGATGATGTCTGCGCCACGGTCTACGAAATTGATGGCAAGCTGGCATCGTACCTGCGTGAGACCCTGCGTGCTTATGGCAACGAGACGTTTGAGGCAACGCTCATTGACCGCGATTTCATTCAGGACGCGGTCTACAAGATCACGATGGGTAGGAAGGGAGCGGGTTTCACGCACGCTATCCTGAATCCACCGTACAAGAAGATCAATAGCGATTCGCAACACCGGGCTTTACTTCGTGCTGTCCGACTGGAAACCGTCAATCTCTACACAGCATTCGTGGGACTCGCAATTGAGTTGATGGCGCAAGGCGGCGAGATCGTCGCTATCATTCCCAGAAGTTTCTGCAACGGGCTTTACTACAAGCCCTTTCGGGAGTGGATGCTCGGCAAGGCCTCGGTCGAGCATATCCACCTATTTCACAGCCGCCCGCGTGCGTTCAACGATGATGAGGTTCTGCAGGAGAACGTCATCATCAAGCTGGTGTGTGGCAAGAAACAAGGTAAGGTCACGATTACGACGGCTAGCAACACCGGCTTCTCCGATATGCAGGCGCACGATTACCCCTTCTCGGAAATCGTTCACGACGGGGACGTGCAGAGGTTCATTCATGTGCCGGTAGCGCCATCGCATAGCGATCTGGAGGGAGTACCGCTGGCGGATCGGTCGCTTGAGGAAATCGGTCTTGAGGTTTCGACGGGGCCGGTGGTCGACTTCAGGTTGAAAGAACATCTGCGCGAGAACCCGGAGGAGGGAACAGCACCGCTACTCTACCCGGCGCACTTTGTGAATGGCCAGTTGGAGTGGCCGCGGCAGTCAAAGAAACCGAATGCCGTGATTGATAACCCGGAGACACGGAAATGGCTTTACCCGATGGGATTCTACACCGTTACCCGCCGGTTCTCGTCGAAAGAGGAACGGCGGCGGATCGTGGCGCATGTAGTCGACCCCGCGGTTTTCAAGGCCGGTGCGATCGGGATTGAGAACCATCTCAATGTGTTTCACTCGGGCAAAAGAGGTATCGACGGCGATGTTGCCCGCGGTTTGGCTGTGTTCCTGAACTCCACGGCTGTAGATGACTACTTCCGAAGGTTCAGCGGTCACACTCAGGTTAACGCGACGGATCTCCGCCTTCTTCGGTATCCTGACCGCCGGGATCTGGAAGAACTTGGCAGGTGGGCGCAAGTGCAGGGAGTCCTCACGCAAGAACTGATTGATCATCAGGTGGCGACGCTGAATGGCAAAGCGAAATAAGGTTGCAGATGCCCTTCAGGCGCTGGGTGAACTGGGGATGCCGCGCGCCCAGCAAAATGACCGTTCGGCGTTGTGCCTGCTGGCTCTGCTTCATCTGACCCAAGAGAAGTCATGGACTGAGGCGAAGGATCCGCTCGTGGGAATCACGCCCATGATGCAGTTTGCGCGGGATCACTACGACAAGCAGTATGCGCCCAACACGCGCGAGACGTTTCGCCGCCAGACCATGCACCAACTGGTGTCTGCCGGGATTGCTCTCTATAACCCGGACAACCCAGTTCGCCCGGTCAACAGCCCGAAAGCGGTGTGCCAGATCGAGCCGCGCGCGTTGAAACTGCTGCGCACGTTCGGCACTGCCGCGTGGCTCAAGAATCTTGCAGCTTACCTGAAAAACAGGAAGACGCTGACGGCCCGCTACGCGATGGCAAGAGAGATGCGGAAATTGCCGGTCAAGCTAGCAACCGGTGAGACGATACGCCTGAGCCCCGGCGAGCACAGTAAACTCATCAAGGCGATCATCGAGGAATTCGCTCCGCGCTTTGCACCGGGCGGTGTTCTCGCATATGCCGGAGACACCGGCGAGAAGTGGGGACACTTCGACAAGGAGTTGCTGTCCCATCTCGGCGTGAAGGTCGATGGTCACGGCAAGATGCCGGATGTTGTGCTGTTTTACCCGGAACGGGGATGGTTGCTGTTGGTTGAATCTGTGACGAGCCACGGCCCAATAGACGGAAAGCGGCATGATGAGTTGGCGCGGCTGTTCGCGGGCTCGACGGCCGGCCTTGTCTACGTGACAGCGTTTCCGTCGCGGGCGGTCATGAGACGTTATCTGGGGGAGGTCGCCTGGGAGACAGAGGTCTGGGTTGCCGATGCGCCGTCCCACCTGGTCCACTTCAACGGGGCTCGGTTTCTCGGACCGTATGTGTGAGCCTGTGTTGCGCGGGCCGAATGTCCACGCGATCCGCCGGACCGGAGGCCACGCGCTGGTATCCTGGCCGTGTCCATGAAGAGACTTGTCGATCGGGTAGTGGTGGTCACTGGGGCGGGGCACGGCATCGGGCGCGCGGCACGCCGAGCTACCAGAAAGGAGCGAAAACGTTATGACGAAACTCGTGCGCAAGACGTTGGCTGATAGCCCCATGACGCCCGCCCGCCAGCGCAAACTGGCCCAACTCGCCGAGCGGCCCGATTCGGAGATCGACTTTTCGGATATTCCGCCACTCAAAGAGAGCTTCTGGAAAAACGCCGTCCGCAATCCGTTCTACCGGCCGGTGAAGCAACAACTCACCGTGCGTCTGGACGCCGATGTGGTGGCGTGGCTTCGCCAGCAGGGAAGGGGCTATCAGACCAGGCTCAACCGGGTGCTGCGGGAAGCAATGCTGGAAGACATCAAGAAAAGCGCTTGAGATCGGCCTTCGCCGCCAGTTGACCCAACGCGCGCGCCTCCTGTAAACTGCAACCGATCGCACTACTCTTGGGCACGTTGAGGGAAAGCATGCAGCACTACTCTATCCGGCGTCACACACTGGCACTGACACTCATCGGCATCGCCTTGCCGGCGGTGCCCGCGACGGCTGGCAGTGGGGAACCGCATCTCGGCCGCAGCCGGCATCACCGGCGACCCGACCACCTACTATGTGGGCGCTGCTTCGGGCGGCGTCTGGAAGAGCACCAACAGCGGGCAGAACTGGACGCCCATCTTCGATAATCAGACTTCGCAGGCCATCGGCGCGCTGGCCGTGGCGCCTACCGACACCAAGACGGTTTGGGCCGGGACCGGGGAGGCCTGGGCCATCCGCGACAGCGACATGATGGGCGACGGCATCTACAAATCCACCGACGCCGGCGCCACCTGGAACAACATGGGCCTGGTGGAGAGTGGCCGCATCGGGCGAATCATCGTGCACCCTACGGACGCCAATACCGTATACGCCTGCGTCGCCGGACGCCTCACCGGGCCGCAGGAAGAGCGTGGAATCTTCCGAACGAAGGATGGCGGGCAGACCTGGAAGCGGATCCTCTTCGTCAACCCCAACACCGGCTGCTCCGGCCTCTCGCTGGACCCGAAGGACCCTAACTTCATGGTGGCCGGCACCTGGGAAGTGGTCATGCACACCTACGCCATGTTCAGCGGCGGACCGGGCAGCGGAGTTTTGACGTCGCACGATGGCGGCGATACCTGGAAACGGATCGAGGGGCACGGCATGCCCAAGCCGCCGGTGGGCAAGATCGATGTCGCCATCGCGCCGAGCAATGCCAAACGGGTCTACGCGCTCATCCAGACCGCCGACCAGGGCTCGCTTTGGCGCTCCGATGACGGCGGGGAAACCTGGGCCGTGGTCAACTGGCAGCGCGCCCTCATCGGGCGCGCTGGCTACTACATTCGCTTGGCCGTCAACCCCACGAATCCGGACGAAGTCTTTGTCGCCGACAGCAGTTTCTGGGGTTCCACCGATGCCGGCAAGAGCTTCCGCACGCTCAATTGGGGCGGCGATACGCCCGATATCTGGATCGACGACAAGAACCCCAACCGCATTCTGGGGACTCACGATCTCGGCATGTTCATGACCACGGATCACGGGC
>JAPKZC010000023.1 GCA_026394025.1 Candidatus Solibacter sp. | reverse complement strand
ACCTCCGTGAAGGGGTTTTCCGCGGTGGAGTACTTCTTCGGACGGCATTTGCAGCAGAACCTGCACGTGCCGATGGGGCTGATCGAGAGCGATTGGGGCGGGACGCCGGCGCAATCCTGGCTCTCCAAGGAGGCGATCGCGTCTGACGCAGCGCTGAAGTATGTGACCGATTTTTGGGAAGGAAAGGTTCTGGCCGACTATCCCGCGGCGAAGGAGAAATACGAAAAGGCGCTCGCGGCATGGAACACGGCGGTGGCCGACGCCAAGGCTGCCGGGCGAACGCCGCCGAACCGGCCGGCGGCGCCGCAGGGGCCGGGACATCCCAACACGCCGGCCGGGCTCTACAACGGCATGATCGCGCCGCTGGTGCCCTACGGCATACGCGGGGCGATCTGGTATCAGGGCGAAAGTAATGCGAACGAACGCGAGGCCTACAAATACCGGCGCCTGTTCGGGGCGATGATTCAGGACTGGCGCAATCGCTGGGGCCAAGGTGATTTCCCGTTCCTGTTTGTGCAACTGGCGAACTACAAGAGCAACGTGTATTGGCCGGTGCTACGCGAATCGCAGACCGAAACGCTGCGCCTGGCAAATACCGGCATGGCGGTGATCATCGACATCGGCGAATCGCGCGACATTCACCCGAAGAACAAACAGGACGTGGGACTGCGCTTGGCACTGGCGGCGCGCGCGCTGACGTACCAGCAGCCGGTGGAGTATTCGGGACCGATGTTCCAGACGGCGAATTCGGAGAACGGTGCGATGCGCGTATATCTGACGCACAGCGACGGCATGCAGGCTCGCGGCGGCGGGGCGATCACGGGCTTCGAGATCGCAGGCGCCGACGGACAGTATCTGCCGGGCGAGGTAAAGGTGGACGGCAACACACTCGTGGTGACCAGCGCGCAGGTGTCGAGTCCGGCGGCGGTGCGCTACGCGTGGGCCGACGACCCGGTGTGCAATCTGGTGAATCAGGTGGGCCTGCCGGCGAGCCCCTTCCGTAGCGACCAGCCGCACTACCAGTAGTTGTGGGGCTGACGTGAAACCACTCCCTAACCCGGCGGAGCCGGAACCAGACGGGAATACGATTTCATCGCGGAGACGCAGAGCGCACAGAGATAAGCGCAGAGAACACACTGCAAGTCAGAACCTGCGAGCGCAGACGGAGCAGGGCAACGTGAGTCGGCGCTACCAGGCTTTCTCCGGTCGTGGCTCAACTGCGGGGGGACGTTGAGCGCGCCGGGCGCAGGGGGACGGGGCGCGTTTCAGTACCCGAATTTTCGTTATTACATGACGGCGCGAATGCTGGCCACCATCGCCAGCGAAATGCAGGCGGTGGCGGTGGGCTGGCAAGTCTATGCCCTAACGCACCGCGCACTGGACCTGGGACTGGTGGGGCTGGCGCAGTTCCTGCCGGGGATTCTGCTATTTCTCGTGGCGGGGCAGACGGCGGACCGTTTCCCGCGGCAGCGCATTTTGCAGTGCTGCTATGTGGCATTCGCCGGCGTATCGGCGCTGCTTCTGGCGTTGACGCTGCGCGGGCTCACGTCGGTGTGGCCGGTGTACGCGGCCCTGCTGTTGAACGGCGTGGTGCGCGCTTTCAACGGTCCCGCGGCACAGGCGTTCCTGCCGCTGGTGGTGCCCGAAGAGGTGTTCCCCAATGCGGTAGCTCTGGGAGCGGGTGTATTCCAGGGGGCCATGATCGTGGGGCCAATGCTGGGCGGCCTGGTCTACGGGTTAGCAGGGAGCCCGGCGCCGGTGTACGCGGGGTCGGCGGCGGCGTGCCTGTGCGCCATGGTGTTGATGGGGCGGGCTCGGGTGGAGGTGGCGCAACGGCCACGCGGCATTGTCCGGCCGGGAGTGCTGCTGGATGGGCTGCGCTATCTGTGGCACGCGAAGATGACTCTGGGTGCGATCTCGCTGGACATGTTCGCGGTGCTGTTGGGCGGGGCGGTGGCGCTAATGCCGGTGTTCGCCAAGGACATTCTGGGAGTGGGCGCCACGGGGTTGGGGATTCTGCGCGGCTCTCCCGGAACGGGCGCCGTCATCATGGCGATGGTGTTGGCTCACCGGCCGCTCAAACGTCATGCGGGCGCCATCATGCTGTGCTGCGTGGCCGGGTTCGGCGCGTGCACGGTGGTGTTCGGACTATCGCGAAATGTGGCGCTATCGGTGGCGGCGCTGGTGATGATGGGCGCGTGCGACATGGTCAGCGTGGTGGTGCGGCATACCCTGGTGCAGATTTCGACGCCGGACGAAATGCGCGGCCGGGTGAGCGCGGTCAACATGATGTTCATCGGGGCGTCGAACGAGGTGGGACAGTTCGAATCGGGCGTCACGGCGGCGTGGTGGGGGGCGGTTCCGGCAGTAGTCGCCGGCGGGTTGGGGACAATTCTGATTGTGGTATTGTGGAGCCGCTTGTTTCCCGAATTGCGTAGAGTCAATGAGTTGCAACCCATCCGGCTGGCGTAACATCTATTGGACAAGCTTCGTCAAAGCCCTTGAAAGAGATCAACTATGCGTAACAACTGGAAATTGAGTGCATTGGTGGTGGGCTTCGGACTCGCCCTGGCTGCCAACGTCTTCGGGCAGGCATCGGCCATCAACGGGGAAATTACCGGTACGGTGACGGACCCCTCCGGCGCCGCTGTTTCGGGCGCGACGGTGCAGATTAGCAATACGGACACCGGCTTCAAGCAGTCGGCGAAAACGGGAGATGCCGGACTGTACCGCTTCGCGGTGCTGCCGCTCGGAACCTATGCGGTGGAGGTGCAGGCACCAGGGTTCGGCACAATACGCCGCACCGGCATCGCGCTGAGCGCGGGCGCGACAGCGACAGTGGACGTGACGGTCAACGTGGCGGGCACCACCACCATGGTGGACGTTACCGCGTCGGCGGCGATCACGGAGCCGAGCCGCATCGACCTGGGCAGCACGCTGAGCGAGAACATGACGCGCAATCTGCCGCTGGTTTCGCGCAATCCCTACAACTTCATTCTGTTCCAACCCAACGTGAGCGGTCGCGCCAACACGGAATTCGGCGTGCCGCGCAAGATCAACGCCAACGGCTTCAACGGGCGCATCAACTATCAACTGGACGGCAGCAACAACACGGAGAGCGACCGCGCCGGCATCCGCCTGATTCCGATATCCAACATCTACGTGGCGGAAGTGCAGCAGGTTTCCAACGGCTTCGCGCCGGAGTTCGGCAACACGGTGGGCACGGTCTTCAACACCGTGACGAAGAGCGGCGCCAACGAATACCACGGCGAAGGCGCGTACCTGTTCCGCCGCACAAATTTCAGCGCGCGGCCCAAACTGCTCTCCAGCACGGCGCTGGTTCCCGAAGTGAACGTGGACTCCTACTCGGTGGATGGCGGCGGGCGCGTCATCAAGGACAAACTGTTCTTCTTCGGCGGCTTCGAGCACGTGAAGCGCGACCTGCCGGGCGTGGTAACGGTGAGCGCCGCGAACATCGCGGCGCTGGGCCTGCCCGCCAGTTACGGCGACCCGGTTCCGTTCCGCCAGAGCGTGTACTTCTACATGGGAAAGGGCGATTGGCAAATCAACGCCAAGAACCGCCTCTCCGTGCGTTACACGCACCACGCCAACGACTCGCCCTACAACAGCAGCACCATTGGCCAAACCACCCTGGTTTCGCAATCCTACGCCTTCGTGGACCGCTCCCATGCGGGCGGAGTGCAACTGGTTTCCATCATCAACGACCACATCGTCAACGAGCTGCGCGCGCAGGTGGCCTACCGCGGGCAGCATAACGACCCCTTCGAAGCGTCGGGCACCGGTCCGGTGCTGACGGTATCCGGTATCGCCAACTTCGGCGGGCCGACATTCGGCGGGCTTCGTGTGTACGAAGAGACGACACCGGAACTAGCGGATAATTTCAGCTACCTCCGCGGGTCGCACGCGCTCAAGTTCGGTTTCAGCACGCACGCCATCCGCGATACGCAGGTGCAGGCGACGTACGCGCAGTACAATTTCGCCAGCATTGCGGCCTACCAGGCCGCGGTGAACGGGTTGGCGCCGAAACTTCGCGCAGGATTCCTGGAAGCCGCTGCGCAACCTGACCGTGACCTACGGCCTGCGCTACGACCTCTACCAAATGCCGGCAGCGGACAAGACGTCGCCGTTCACCTACTCGCAAAGCTTCCGGACCGACAAGAACAACTTCGGCCCGCGCCTGGGATTTGCCTGGGGCCTGGGTAGGGACCAGAAGACGGTGATCCGCGCGAGTTCGGGAGTCTTCTACGATTCGCCGCAGACGGACCAGTATCGCCGGGCGATTTCGTTCAACGGCAACCCGGCGTTTTTCACCGTGTCGGCGACGCCGGCCACTAGTTTCGCGCCGTCCTTTCCCAACGTATTCACGGCCCCCCCGGCGGGCGTCACCGGGAGCACCGACATCACCACAATCTCGCCGGACTTTGCCAACCTTTATTCGATCAACGCGAACTTCTCGGTGAGCCGCGAACTCACGCCGAGCACGGCGCTGAGCGCATCGTATCTTTACACGGCGGGCAAGCGCCTGCCGGTATATCGCAATATCAACGTAGTGCCGGGCGGGACGTTCCTGGCGGACGGGCGC
Source organism: Candidatus Solibacter sp. (assembly GCA_026394025.1). GTDB lineage: Bacteria > Acidobacteriota > Terriglobia > Bryobacterales > Bryobacteraceae > Solibacter. The sequence goes on along the minus strand of JAPKZC010000023.1, from coordinate 1,097 downwards.
CCGATTTTCGGCACGGCGCGCTATTACGCGGGCTTCGGCAACATCACGGCGGCGGAATCGGTGGGGCGTTCCACCTACAACGGCATGAACCTGACGCTGCGCAAGCAACTGGCGCGCGGCTACGAGTTTTACGCCACATACACCTGGTCGCACGCCATCGACGACGCGCCGGAGCAGAACAACATCGACTCGGGCGCCTTCCTGCTGAGCGACCCGACCAACCGGCGCCGCGACCGCGGCAACTCGCTGACCGACAAGCGGCACGTCTTCAACATGACCAGCGTGCTGATGCCGGAATTCAAGAGCGACAACAAGGCGGCCAACTACCTGTTGAATCACAACCAGCTTTCGTTCTCCATCGTGGCTTCGAGCGGCGACCTGTTCAACATGGGCAGCAACCGCGTGCTCAACCTCGATTCGACGGAAGGCAGCGCGTACCAGCGTCCCCTGTACGTGGGCCGCAACACCATCCGGGCGGGCTATGCGGCGGAGATCAACGCGCGCTACTCACGCCTGTTCCCGGTTAGGGAGCGCAAGAGCGTGGAGTTCCTGCTGGCTCCGCGTTCGAGCCCCGGAAGCGGTGTGCAGCGTCGACCCACGCATCAGTCCTTTTTCTCTGAGTTCTTCTCTGCGTCTTGCTCCGCGTCTTCGCGTCGAGGATTGCTTGCCCGCTTGAGGCACAGCCTCGCTAAACCGATCCCTTGTTGCCCGATTCCGCGGCGCGCACCTTGGCTTTCACTAAGTCCATCTCGGTCTGCTTGGGGATGCCGGGCTCGAAGCAGCGGCGGCAACGGGCCTCGTACATGTCGGAGGCGCCCACCACAATCAGCTCGTCGGAACCACGCAGCCGCTGCGTGTGCTTGGCGGGGTTGCCGCAGCGCACGCAGATGGCGAGCGTCTTGGTGATGGATTCGGCCTGCGCCAGCAGGTCCGGGATGGGGGCGAACGGGCGGCCCAGGTAGTCGGTATCCAGGCCGGAGATGATCACCTGTTTGCCGCTATCGGCGAGCCGCTGGGCGACGTCCACCAGGTTCGGTCCCATGAAGTTGGCCTCGTCGATGCCCACCACCTCGCTGCGCCAGTCGATGCGTTCGACG
>JAPKZC010001126.1 GCA_026394025.1 Candidatus Solibacter sp. | reverse complement strand
GTGAACGTGCTGCAAAAGGCAGCGGCGGCCGGATTTATCTCGACGGCGGACCCGATCATCACGCAGACTCTGAGTCAAATCAACGGGTACACCAAGAACGGCACTTTGCAGGACCGCACCGCCAGCAACTCGGACTGGAATCGCAAGAACCTGCTGTTCCAGCCCAAAGGTCTGAGCAAGTACTATACCGACACGACGCGACTGGACTATCACATCACACAGAAGCACAGTCTGCAACTGGTGTGGACCTACTACGCGAACAGTTCGGTGCCCGACATCACCAACAGTGTGACCGCGATTTTCCCCGGCACCGGCGTGGTGCTGGGTAACGACAACCTACAACCTTCGCAGTCCGGCGTGCGATATGCCGTGTCCACGTCTCTGCGCAGCGCGCTGACGCCGACCGTGACCAACGAACTCCGCTTCGGCTTCAACCGCTCGCTGACGATGTTCCGCGCCGAGGTGGCCTCGCCGGCGCTATTCAACCAGTGGAAGGGCTATTGCCCGACCCTTGGTTTCAGCCTCACGTCCGTGGCGTCGGTTTGCGGATCTTCGCGGCGCGCTTCCCCGGTACGGGAGTTGCACGACACCGTATCGACGCAAAAAGGTTCGCACGTCCTATCCTTCGGCTTTGATGTTTCGCAGATCAACCTGTGGTATCAGACCGTGGGAACCAGCGTGATCCCCACCATCTCGTTCAGCGGATTGGCGACCAACGACCCGGCAAGTACCGGCGCCACGAGTTTCTTCACCGCCGCCAACTTTCCGGGCGCCACATCCACCCAGTTGAGCGACGCCCAGTCACTGTATTCGCTACTCAGCGGGCGCGTAGCTTCCATCAGCCGGTCGCTGGCGTACGACGGAAGCTCGTACAAGAACGTACCGCCGACGGAGCGCGACCGACAATATGAGTGGGGTCTCTTTGTACAGGACTCCTGGAAGATCGCGCCGGAACTCACCCTGAACGTGGGGTTGCGCTTCGAACAGCAGCGGCCCTTCCAGAACAGGGACGGCGTCTATTCCGCCGTGAGCTATGAAAGCCTTTGGGGAGTATCGGGTGTCGGCAACATGTTCCGGCCAGGCACGCTGACTGGCATCAACCCGACCTTCGACAAGTACAAAGGGGACTATTACAAGGTTCCCAACATGTGGAACCCGTCGATCGGACTCGCGTGGCGGCTGCCGGGTATAGCCGGACCGCTAGGTTGGCTGACGGGGCATGAGAAGGGCAAGGCGGTGCTGCGCGCCGGCTACGCCATCTCATCGGTGCGTAACGGCAGCTACACTTTCCAGAGCCTGTTCGGTAGCAACCAGGGCCTCAACTACAGCACGTCGGTAGACCCCGGGAGCTACCCGGCCGATTTCGGCGCTCCGGGAAGCGTGCTTTTCCGAAACTCCACGCTACCCACGCGTTCGGGCGTCCCCACCGCGCCGCAATACCCGCTCGTGCCGGCACTCACCAACAGCCTCAACGGATACGATCCTGGTTTGAAGATGCCGTACGTGCAGAGCTGGAATCTCGGCTTCCAGCGGGAGTTGGACCGTAACACCGTCATCGAAGTCCGCTATACCGGCAACCATGGAGTCAAGGCGTGGCGGCAGATCAACCTCAACGAAGTGAACACGATTGAGAACGGCTTCCTGAAGGAGTTTTACACGGCGCAACAGAACCTGTGGATCAACCGGGGCTGCAAGGCCTCCTGGAACGACTGCGCCAACTCCTCGACCAGTTTCGCCAACGCAGGGTTGGCCGGACAAGGGAATTTCCCGCTGATTCAGGCCGGGCTGAACTATAACAGCGACACCACCGTATCGAATTATTTGCGGCAGAACCGGCCCGCCAACGTCGCCAGCCTTATCTACAACAATGCGACGGCGATGACCCGCGTCACGGCGGCCGGCTACCCGAAGAATGTGTTCGTGGTGAATCCGACCGTAGCCGGCGGCGGTTCCTACCTGCTGGCGAATCTGGGCTCATCCAACTACAACGCGCTCCAGGTGGAAGTCAATCGCCACCTCTCCGGCGGGTTGCTCATGCAGGGCAGCTATGTCTGGTCCCACTCCCTGGTGATGGGCAGCCAAAGCGACCTTGGAGACTTCAACCAGCCCACCACGTTCCGCAACCTCGGGCTGGACAAGATACCTGGCGGCTACGATATCCGCCAGGCGATCAAGATCAACGGCCTCTGGGAACTTCCCTTCGGCTCCAACAAGCGGTTCCTGTCGGGCGCCCATCCGGTGGTGAAGAAGATCGTGGGCGGGTGGCAACTCTCTTCCATCGCCCGTCTGCAATCCGGCACTCCGTTCCAGTTGACCAGCGGCCGGCAGGGTATCAACACCCAGGAAACCGGCGTCGTGCTGAACAACATCACGGTTCCGGAGCTTCAGAGCATGGTGCAGATCCGCAAGATCACCGCTTCCACCGGTCTCGGGCAGGTGATGTACCTGCCGGATTCCTTCATCAACAACAGCAATGCGGCGTTTGAGCTCAACGGCAAGACGTGGGCCAACCTCGAAACCAAAGCGCCATATGTGGGACCTCAGCTCTCGCCCAACCAGTTCGGGTACAGGGTGTATCTCTACAACCCGTGGCAATATCACATGGATATGGCCGCCACCAAGAAGACGAACATCACGGAGCGGGTGAAGGCCGAGCTTCAGGTGAGTTTCATCGACGTGATGAACTTGACCAACTTCTTCATCGCGAACGGTCCGAGCAGCACTTCGTTCGGGCGCACCACCTCCTATTACAACGACTTCTCGGGT
>JAPKZC010000464.1:5853-6697 GCA_026394025.1 Candidatus Solibacter sp. | reverse complement strand
CGGAATGCTGCCCCCAACGTGCGCAGGGCCTCCGCCGCCAGAACTTCCGTCAAGTGGAGAATCTGCGCTTGGCGCGCAGGGGTCAATGGGCTCTTCCCTTGGCCACTCAGTTCATGAGTACAGCGCTCCAGCAGCATCCCCGGCGCTCCCTTCGTGAATACGACCCGGCCTCCTGAAGACCCAGTGTCCCGGTGCAAGGTGCTCATCCGTTTGCGCTCAGACGAAAACGGCGCCTCCGACAGTCGCGGGAATCGGGCCTGTAGCGCGGCACGGTCGATGCCCGCTTTCTCAGCCGCGACCAGCAGTGCCGCCTCCGTCGGATCTCCCTGAATGCTCCAAGATCCGTCCTGTTCGGTGAGCTGCGCATTGTTGGCCAGAGCGGCAGCTTGGAGCAAACGGTCTGCTTCGGTCTTCCAGTCTCCGGTGAGCTCTTTACCTCCTTCCGCCCGCAAGTCACCATCGGTAGAATAGCCTGTACCAGTCAGATCGACGCGCCCTGTGGCGGTGATGATCACCCGCACCGTCATCTCATTACGAGTTAGAGTTCCTGTCTTGTCCGAAGCGATCACAGTGGCGGAACCGAGGGTTTCCACAGCTGGGAGCTTGCGCACGATCGCGCCGCGCCGGGCCATCCGCTGAACCCCCATGGCGAGCACCACGGTGACAATTGCGGCCAACCCCTCCGGTGCAGCCGCAACAGCGAGGGCGACGCCAAACATCAACACCTGGACAACTGTTTTCGCATCGCGCGCGCCGTAGAGAAAGAGAAGGGTTGTGACAACTACCGCCGCGATGACGATTACCGCGATCCCGAGTTGTTTACCGGTTCGGTCGAGTTCGCGCT
>JAPKZC010000464.1:0-5831 GCA_026394025.1 Candidatus Solibacter sp. | reverse complement strand
TCGCGCTGCAAGGGCGTGGCCGGAGATTTTGCTGCCCTCAACATGCCGGCAATCTGGCCCAGTTCAGTACCCATGCCGGTGGCTGTCACGATCGCGCGGCCGTGCCCGTGACTGACGGTCGTGCCGGCGAAGACCATGTTCAGGCGGTCGCCGATTCCGGCGAAGTGATCCACTGGTCCCGGGCTCTTCGACACCGGCACGCTCTCGCCTGTGAGCGAAGCCTCCAGAGTTTGCAGCTCGACTACCTCGATGAGCCGGGCATCCGCCGAGATCGTGTCTCCTTCATTGATGACCAGCAGGTCACCCGGCACGAGCTCTCGAGTGGCGAGGCGGCGCTGCTCGCCGTCCCGCACAACGCCGGCCTCGGGCGCCGCCATAGATCGCAGGGCGGCGAGTGCCTTTTCCGCCCGTCCCTGCTGCACAAAACCGAGGATCGCGTTCAACAGTACAATCGTGATGATTACCAAGCCCTCGTAAGGCAGGCTGGTGTCGCGCTCCACGGCCCAGACCGCGCACGATATCACCGCAGCCGCTACAAGGAGGAGAACCAGTGCGTCCTTGAACTGAGCCAGAAACTGCCGCCACGCAGGCGCCGCGCCTTCAGTTTCGAGTTCGTTCGGTCCATCTCGCTCCTGACGAGCCTGCGCCTCGGGCGAGCTGAGACCGACAACCGTGTCGGTTCGCAAGCCGGCAGCGACGTCTTCCGCCGATTGTTCATGCGCTCCGACCTGATCTACGTCAGCTTGCTCATTCATTGTTAAAGTGCTCGTTCATTTGGGAGCCTATCCTTGCCTTGCACTCTTCCGCTCGTAGCCTGGCTCGCATGGTCATCCCGTCACCCCGGTCGCTCCGGCTCCACGCCTCACGAATAGGTCGGTCGCCAGGCAACCGACGCGGCGGGTGAGTTGTCTAAGCGACAGCCAGTCCTGCAGCGGCTCCTTCGTACCGGGCTTCGATTGAGGTGCCTTTCTACGATCGCTCTCAAGCTTCATGCTGCTGGCCTCGCGACTTGTGAAGTGCTCTCCATTGCAGCGCCGTACTCGCCCCGGCGCGCTGCCCGGTTGCACTTTGCCCGATGATTCAACGCCTGCTGAGCCGCCGATACGTGGGCAGCCTTACCTTGCCAAATCTCCAACGCCGGTTGTTGGATGGCGCAGGCAAAAGAAAATGCCAAGGCCCAAGGCAGACGACACTTGAATCTGACATTCATGGCATTCAAGCGGGCCGAAGCCAGTTCAGCGGATTGCCCGCCCGACAAAAACGCAATTCCCGGAACGGCAGCGGGGACCGCGCGCAAGAGGCACCTGAACGTGGCGTCGGCAACATCGTCGACCGAATCTTGCTTCGAGCAGGTCGTTCCCGGCAGCACCATATTGGGCTTCAGGATCAGGCCTTCCAGCATTACTCCTTCGGTGTACAGTTGGCTGAAAACCGTTCGCAGGACCTCCTCGGTTACCAGGCCGCACCGCTCCAGCGTGTGGACGCCGTCCATCAGCACTTCTGGTTCGACGACGGGGACCAGTCCGACTTCCTGGCACAACGCGGCATAGCGAGCCAGCGCGTGTGCGTTGCCTTCGATCGAAGCTCGACTGGGAATGCCATCGCCCACGCCGATTACGGCTCGCCACTTGGCGAAACGCGCGCCCATTTGAGCGTATGCGGCCAGGCGGTCACGCAACCCATCCAGTCCTTCGGTGATTTTTTCTCCGGGATGGCCGGAAAACCCCTTGGGCCCGACGTCAACTTTGATACCGGGGATGATGCCCGCATCGGTGAGGGCCGAGGCCAAGGGAGTGCCATCGGACTTCCGTTGGCGGATGGTTTCGTCGAACAGTATCGCGCCACTAATGCTCTCGGATAAACCAGGTGTAGCCACAATCAACTCGCGATAGGCCCGCCGGGCTTCCGCGGTCTGGGGAATCTCCAGTTTTGCGAAGCGTTGGTTGCAGGTGGGTGACCATCCCCTCTGACGCCTGCGCGGTTTACGCCGGCTTGTCTGCGTTGGGCGCGCTCCACCTCCAATTCCGAATCTCCGGCAGGTCCTCGCCGTTCTTGTCGATATATTGCTTGTGCTCGATGAGCTTGTCCTTGAGTTGCTGCTTCAGGTAGATACCTTTGCCGCCGGTCCGCGGCACCCGGTCGATAGTGTCCATCACCAGGTGAAAGCGGTCCAGATCGTTCAGGACGGTCATGTCGAAAGGCGTGGTGATGGTGCCTTCCTCCTTGTAGCCACGGACGTGGATGTTGTCGTGGTTGGTGCGCCGGTAGGTCAGGCGGTGGATCAACCAGGGGTAGGCATGGAAGGCGAAGATGACCGGCTTGTCTTTTGTGAAGAGTTCGTCGAAATCGATGTCGCTCAACCCGTGGGGATGCTCGGTTTGCGGCTGCAGCTTCATCAGATCAACCACATTGACCACCCGGATCTTCAGATCGGGCAGATGCTCTCGCATGATGGAGACCGCGGCAAGAGTTTCCAATGTTGGCACATCGCCACAGCACGCCATGACCACGTCGGGCGCCGCCCCCTGATCATTGCTGGCCCACTGCCAGATGCCGATGCCCTCGGTGCAGTGCCTGACGGCGGCGTCCATCGCCAGCCACTGCGGCGCCGGGTGCTTGCCCGCGATGACTACGTTGACGTAGTGGCGGCTGCGGAGGCAATGGTCCATAACCGACAGCAGGCAGTTGGCATCCGGTGGCAGGTAAACACGGACGATCTCGGCCTTCTTGTTGACAACGTGGTCCAGGAAGCCGGGATCCTGGTGGGTGAAGCCGTTGTGATCCTGCCGCCAGACGTGCGACGCCAGCATGTAGTTCAGCGACGCAATCTTGCGCCGCCAGGGCCGGCGTGACGTAACCTTCAGCCACTTGGCATGCTGATTGAACATCGAATCGACGATGTGGATGAACGCTTCGTAGCAGTTGAACAGGCCATGGCGACCGGTAAGAAGGTAGCCCTCGAGCCAGCCCTCGCACTGGTGCTCGCTCAGCATTTCCATCACGCGCCCGGCGGGCGCGAGAAACTCGTCGTTCGGCATGGTCGCGGCATCCCATTGGCGTTTCGTCACTTCGAAGACCGCCTCCAGGCCGTTGGAGAGCGTCTCGTCAGGGCCGAAGACCCGGAAGTTCCGCTGCGCGCCATTCAGTTTCGCAAGGTCGCGCAGAAATGGCCCGAGGACATGCGCGTCGCCAATGCCGCGCACCCCCGGCAAAGTCACGGTCGCCGCGTATTCGCGGAAATCAGGCATTCGAAGATCACGCAGCAGAATTCCGCCATTTGCGTGAGGGTTCGCCCCCATGCGCCGCTGACCCTTGGGCGCCAGGTCGGCCAGTTCCGGTTTCAGGCGGCCCTGATCATCGAAGAGCTCCTCCGGCCGGTAGCTCCTGAGCCAGTCTTCCAGCAGCTTGAGGTGTTCGGGATGTGTCGCAGGGTCGGAGAGCGGCACCTGGTGCGCGCGAAACGTGCCTTCCACCTGTAGCCCGTCGACGACCTTGGGACCGGTCCAGCCCTTCGGCGAGTTTAGGACGATCATCGGCCAACGCGGACGCGCAATGTTGCCATTTACGCGCGCGTCCTGCTGGATGTGTTTGATCTGCTCGATTGCCGTGTCGAGTGTCGTGGCCATCGCTTCATGCATCAAAGCGGGCTCGTGACCTTCGACGAAGTAGGGCGTCCACCCGTAGCCGCGCAGCAACTGATCCAGTTCCTCACGAGTGATTCGGGCCAGGATGGTCGGGTTTGAAATCTTGTAACCATTGAGGTGCAAAATCGGTAGGACTGCGCCGTCGGTGGCTGGGTCCAGGAACTTATTGGAATGCCACGCCGTCGCTAGCGGTCCGGTTTCCGCCTCGCCATCGCCGACCACGCAAGCAACTACAAGATCCGGATTATCGAACACCGCCCCGAACGAGTGGCTGAGCGAGTAGCCCAACTCGCCGCCCTCATGGATCGAACCTGGGCACTCCGGCGATGCGTGGCTCGGAATTCCCCCTGGAAACGAGAACTGAAGGAAGAGCTTTTGCAGCCCGGCCTCATCCTGGCTGATATTCGGGTAGATCTCGCTGTACGTGCCCTCCAGGTAGGTGTTGCCTACAACCGCAGGGCCACCGTGTCCCGGACCGGAGACGTAAATCATATCGAGGTCGTATTTCTTGATGATCCGGTTCAAGTGGGCGTAGATAAAGTTCTGCCCGGGGGTCGTGCCCCAGTGCCCCAGCAGCATGTGCTTCACATCCGCCCGAGTCAGCGGCCGCTTCAGCAGCGGATTGTCGTAGAGATAGATCTGTCCGACCGACAGATAGTTGGCGGCCCGCCAGTAGGCGTCCATCTTGTGGAGTAAGTCCGGAGTGAGTGTCCTGGTTTTCGGGGCCGGCTGTTTTCTGCCTGCCACCGCGGGTTTCTCTTGGAGCGGATCGGGTGTCACGGTATTCGTTTTCATGGCTCAGTCCTTTTCAATCACAGAATTAGTTTCGAGAACTTGGCGGACTGATCGCGCAATCATCAGATCTTCGTCCGTCCGAACAATGCGTACGGTAGCCCGACTGGCGTCTGTAGAAATCACCCCGGCGGCTTCGGCATTGCGCGATTCGCTCAATTCGACACCGAGGAAGCCCATTCCCTGACAGATCCGTGAACGGACTTGCGGGGCATTCTCGCCGATGCCTCCCGCAAAAACGAGCGTATCCAGGCCACCGAGCGCGGCGGCGAAAGCTCCGATCCACTTCTTTGCCTGGTAACAAAACAGAGCCACGGCTTCCGCGGCCCGGACATCATGGGCTTCTTGCGCAAGCAAGTCCCGCATGTCGGAACTGGTCTCCGATACGCCGAGCAGGCCGGACTTGTGGTTGACCATTTGGTAGAACTGTTGCGTGGTCATTTGCCCGGTTCGCGCCAGATACGGCGCCACGCCGGGATCGAGGTCGCCAGAGCGGGTGCTCATCACCAGTCCCGCCGTAGGGGTAAAGCCCATGCTGGTGTCGATGCTCTTACCGTCACGAACGGCAGCGATGCTTGCGCCGTTGCCCAGATGAGCCAGGACGACGCGGCCGGCGGCTGCCGCCGGATCGCCCAGGCGCACAAGTTCTTCCATCAGATAGGCATAGGACAAACCGTGGAAACCGTAACGCTGCACTCCCTTCGCGTCGTAACAGCGGGGGATGGGAAGCAGCCTGGCAACACGCGGCATGGTGCGATGAAAGGCGGTGTCGAAACACGCCACCTGGGGCAGTTTCGGATGCCGTTGGCGGAACGTCTCGATCATCTCGATCTCGCCAGGCAAATGCTCCGGGTCGTAGGGGCTGATGCGATGCAGTTCATCGAGGAGCGCTTGGGTGACCACTTCAGGCTCGGTGTACTGCATGCCGTGGACCACGCGGTGACCCACCGCCTGGAGCGATTCAAAACCAGGCTGCCCTTCGAGCCAATCCAGCAGAAAAGTGGTAGCCGATTTGTGGTCGGAGGCGTCCAGCGGGAGGTTGGCGGAAACAGCCATTGCTCATGCAGGGATTTTCTGTTTTTACTTGTGTTGAGAGCCAATGATAATCTCACAAAGTCACGAAGAGATCAAAGCCGCGATCTCACTTCAGGCCAATTGCGAATTGAAGCGAGTCGGTCTTCGCCAGTGTCACGCCTCCCTCGAAGGAATGGAGGCCGAATTGACGGGTCCATTTTCCCTCAGGGTATCCCACAATTCTGTAGCTAACGCGATCGTGGGTGGCGTTTTGCGGATTGAAGGACGTTTTCAGGTCCAGGGGTACGATAGCGCATCCCCACCCGCACTTCTTTTCAGCATCGAGTGCGCATTTGACCTGGATTACGAGGTTCAGGATGA
>JAPKZC010001065.1 GCA_026394025.1 Candidatus Solibacter sp. | reverse complement strand
CGGTTTTGGCCCGCCTCCCGGCATGTTTGGTCCGGGTGGACGGGGCGGCATGGGCGGTCCCGGTGGCTTCGACGCCCCCCAACTCAGTCTGAAGACCTTCGCGGAGCAGCGCCGCGCCTACCTGCTGGCCCTGGACGACGTCAAGAACGCCGCGAAACTGTAGGAATGCTGTCGTGGACACGTGGCCTGTGCCACGAGCGACGACCATACTCTGGGAATAAAAGTACAAGCTCGCCGAAAAACTCTTTGAACTCGCCAAGCCGCCGGTATATACTGACATAGTTCCAGCCGCTGTGCGGGGACATTGGATCGGTCATGCTTGTGCGTCCGATGATTGGGTCTTGGGAAGTGCCGCGTATCGCGCGCATCGCCGCCGCGGAATCGCGGCGTTTCGCAGTGCTGCCGGTGCCCGGTCTGTCGGGCGATCTGCACCAGGACCTGGGCCGCTCCGCCATGGTGGTGGAGATCTCCGGCGCGCTGTACAGTGACGAGGCGCGCGACGGCTTCCTGAAGGACCTGCGAGAGAAATACCTGGCGGGTGAACCCGTCACTTTCGTGGCGGACATCATCAAGGAGTCGGAACTCGAACAGGTGCTCATCGAGTCGTTCGATCTGGAGGAGAACTCCGCCCGCCCGGACCAGTTTTTCTACAGCCTGCGCTTGCGCGAGTACACCGAACCGCCCGAGCCGCCCGGCATCGGCGCGGATCTCGGCGTAGAGTTGGACGCGGACCTCAGCCTGGATGCTCTCTCTGGTCTCGATCTGCTGGATTTGCCCAATCTGCTGCCCGGTGTTCCGGCGTTAGGCGACATGCTTGCGCCTCTGAAACCGGCCGCGGAAGAGTTAAAGACTCAGATTTCGAAAGCCGGCGAAGTGCTCACGCCGCTGAAGGATCTGCTTGGCCAAGTTGCTTGGGACCGCCGAACCAGCCGCGGTGGCGGATTTGCCCGCGGTGGTTCTATCGCTGGTCAATCTGCGGCGGCCTGCATCGGGCCTCGGTGAGCGTTCCATCCTGATGGTGGGCGCGCTCCAGTGGACCGCGAAAATCGATCTGGCGGATCCCGTATTGGCAGGAACGCCGCCGTTCACTTTATTGAGCATCGACCGCAGGACATTGCAGTTGCCGCACGGGGGGCTGGTCCGTAGCGACGGAACCAGCGGAGCGGCCACGCCGGCGGATATTCAGGTATCGGTCGCCGGGCAGGCCCGCACGCTGGTGGTGGCGAATCCGCAAGGCGACCAGTTTCAAGCGGACCTGCTTGCCGGTACGTTACGTTTCGGAGCGGCGCTGCCGGCGGCGGGCGCGGTGGAGGCGACCTATTTTGTGGGCCAGTGGGAGCAGCGGGTGGCGCGTCTGGAAGGCGACTTGGAAGCGCTGGTTCTGGGGGGCGACGTCACGGCCGTCGGAGACCTGAGCGCCTCCTTAATGGCGGCGGGTTTGGCAGCGCCCGCCAATGTCCCGGGAGTATCCAGCGTCAGTGTAACGGAATTAGGGTTTGTCGCAGTAAACGGTAATACGGCGGTCGCGGCACGCCAGCGGCTGGTACGTTTTCACTTTGAATATGAGCTGGAACTGAACCTGCCGGATTCTTCGGGCGGAGTTATCCGCGAGATTCCGGTTACCGAAATTCTCGTGTAGCAAGGGAGGACGAATTCATGAGCGAAAGCATCGGCGAGATGATATTGCCGGGAACGTATATCGAGGTCCGGTCGGAGGGGCTGATCGGCGTAGGGGGAATATCTACCGGGAATGTCGGCATGGTAGGCAGCGCCGCCAAAGGCCCGGTGGGGCAGGTTCGAATACTTGGCAGCTACGGCGAGGCGGTAGACACGTTCGGCGCCTACGACCGCTTTAGCACGGCGGCGGGCGCCACGCCACTCTCGCTGGTGCGGGCGCTGGAGCAGGCCTTCAAGGGCGGAGCGTCGACGGTCTACGCGGTGCGCATCGCCAACGGGACGCCGGCAACGGCGACGTGGTCCGTCAAGGGACCGGCTCCGGGAGGCGGGGGACCTGCGCCGGAGCTGATCGTGCTTACCGCGGCGTCGGCGGGCACGTGGGCTAACTCCATCGTGGTGACGCTAAGCACCGACAAGAAGACGATCACGGCGGTGCTCGGCAAGCTGAAAGAGGAGTTCACCGGCGCCACGGTGAAGGAACTGGCGGCGTCGATTAACTCCGGCAGCACCCTGCTGACATCCAGCGCGCCGACCCTGGCGAACGAAGGCGCCGCGCCGGACTCTGTCAGCGCGGGCGCGGCGGGGTCGAATGGCGCGAACGTGGCGCCCTCCGACGCCGCCGACGGATTGGCGGTGCTGGCGAATCAACCGGTGAACATCGTGGCGGTGGCCGGCCTGGACGCAAACACCGTGGGCGCGACGGTTCTGGGGCATTTGGAAGCCACCGAAAACGATGGCCGCGAGCGGATCGCGGTGCTGGGCGCATCGAGCGATACGGTGGCTACGATTACCTCGGCCGACGCCAACAAGGTGGGCAACATGCGGGCCATCCTGGTGGCGCCCGGCATTGTGGCCGACGACGCCGCGCGTGTCGGCGAGGCCAATAAGAGCGTGGGTCTACCTGCCTCCTATGCCGCGGCCCTGGTGGCGGGCAAGCTTTCGACGCTGGCGCCGCACATCAGCCTCACCAACAAGGATGTGCCCGCCGACGACCTGACCAAGGAATATACGCGGGCCGAGCAGAAGAACCTGTTGACCAATCGGGTGCTGGTGCTACAGAAGAACCTGGGGATCCGCGTGCTCAAAGGCATCACCACGGACAACGGAGCGTTCCGCCAGATCTCGGTGAGGCGCATCGTCGATTACGCCAAGGCCGGCGTGCGCATCGGATCGAATCCCTACATCGGGCGCCTGAACAACTCGCGGGTCCGCGCCGCGTTGAAAGCTACGCTCGACGGTTTTCTTTCCGGCATGGTTCTGGACGAAATGCTGATCGCCTACAAGTTGGACGTCTCCGCCACTCGCGCGCAGGAGATCAACGGACAGGCGATTGTGACGATGACACTGCAACCCACCTTCTCGATTGACTTCGTGAAGGTGATCATGAACCTCGAATAAAGGAGAGCCAGGATGCCCACAACGGTTTATCGCGGTTCGGATGGAACCATCTCGCTCGCCACGGAGGCGGGTCCGGAAGGAGACAAGGCCAAGGCCATCAACGATCAGTTTTCGCTGACGCCGATTGGCCGCGTTACCGGCGTCACCGTGCGAGTGACCAACGACGTAGAACCATTTCACGAGCTGGGGCAGCGGATCGCTACCGACTTGCGGCCGGGCAACATCAACGTGTACGGCACCATCGAGCGGGCCTACATCAACGGTGCGCTGATGAAGTTGATGCTGGGCGACGCGGCGGACGCGCGGCCGGCGGGGACATTCGTCACGCCGTCGTTCAATCTTTCTATCCGGCTGGAGAATCCCTCGGTCGCCGGCATCTCGTCCTCCGTCACGGTGATGGGCGTGAAGCTGAACGAGTGGAACTACGACCTGCCGGAGGACGACTTCGCCATGGAGCGCGTGAGCTTCCGCGCGCTGTGGGTGAAGGTGGACGACAAAAGCGGCGCTTAAGGAGACCTGAGCAATGGGCCGCGCCCTCAACGCAGAGGACCTGCTGGCGGGCGCGGGGACCACGTACACCGTGGAGATCCCCGCGCGCGTGCTCCAGCCCGGCGACGCCGATGCCGTTGGCGGCGAGGTGGAACTGCGCCCGCTTACCGTCCGCGATTTGCAGCGCGTCACGCAGGCGGCCAAGGATCAGCAGGTGCTGACCAGCGTGTTGATGGTGCAGCAGGCGCTGGT
>JAPKZC010000860.1 GCA_026394025.1 Candidatus Solibacter sp. | reverse complement strand
CGCGGCCAGCCCGCTGCGCCACGCCTCCAGCGCCGGCCGGCCCTGGCCACGGTCGTCCAGTGCGTTACCCAGGTTGAAATGTGCCGGGGCGAAGCCGGGGTTCACCACCGTTGCCTGCTGCCATGCCGCCATGGCCTCGTCCCACCTTCCTTTGCGCGACAACTCCGTGCCGAGATCGTTGTAGGCCTGCACGTAGTTGGGGTTCAGCAAGGTCGCCTTGCGCCACTCCGCGATGGCCTCGTCCGGCTTTCCCTTCAGCGCCAGCGCACGCCCCAGATTCCCGTGCACCTCGGCGTAGTTCGGGTTGGCGTCCAACACCAGCCTGAAGTGCCCGATGGCTTCGTTCACCTTATCCTTGCCGAGCAGCGCCACGGCCAGGTTGTTGTGCGCTTCCCAGTAACGCGGATCGATCTCCAGCGCCTTCCGCCAGTGGACGATGGCCTGGTCGAAATCGCCCTTCCCCGCCAACGCCCGGCCGATGTTGTTGTGTGCCTTGGCGTCGCCCGGGCTGATCCCCAGCGCCAGTCTCCACTGTGCCACGGATTCGTCGAACCGGCCTTGCTCGGCCAGTTTCCAGGCACTGTCGAACAGCCGGTAGAACTCCGCCGCGGGCACGTCGATGTGCTCCAGCCCATCTTGCGGAATATTGACGAATTCCGGAATGTTGACCGCGCGATTGGCGGCCGTGGAGTTCTCGATCAGAATGGCGGGGCTGTCGTTGCCTTGTTCATCGATGTGGGTCAGGAACATCTGCGTGTACGGCGAGCGGCTCTTGGAGGAAAACACCAGCCACCGCCCGTTCGGCGAGAAACTGTGCCACGAGTTCATCAGTGCCGTGTTGCAGCGCATGCGCCGGGCCGCGCCACCTTCCGACGGCACGATGTAAAGCTGGCCGTCGGGGCGCATCAGGAGGCCGTTGCGCGACTCCACGAAGACGATCCAGCGGCCGTCCGGCGAGACCTTCGGGAATGCGTTGCTCATCCGGTTGTTGGAGGCCCCCGCGATGGCCTTCGGCCGCCCGCCTTTGCCGCCGTTGAACGGGATGCGGTACAGGTCATACTGAATGGCCGGTTCCAGCGGGTCACCGGCGTATTCGGCCATCTTGCGGCCCTTCGGATAGGCGTCTCTGGCGCTGGCGCGCGCGAACACCAGGTACTTTCCGTCGGGGCTCCAGAAGCCGTTCGTTTGCACGAAGTTGGGGTTGTCGGCGCCGGGGAGGGAACGTATGCGTCCCGTGGAACGGTCGTACCAGGCCAGGATTCCGCGCGTGGGGTAGAACACCTGCAGAAACCGGTAGTCCTTGAAGTTGGCCACGAAAACGTCTTCGTTCAGCGTGGTGACCGCGTAGCGGCCATCGGGCGAGAGCTGAGCCATGAATCCAATGGTCCGCTGCCCCGCCGGCTTACCCGGGAAGTCGTTCCACGTAAAGACATCCTGGCTGCGAATCGACATCCGCGGCGCGACCGCAGCGATGGCGTACATGCCTTTGTCATTTTGCGGCCCGTCCACGTCCAGCGCCAGTGTCTTGCCGTCCTTCGAGAAGGAGTGGCAGTTGGCGCACGTGGGCAACCCCTCCATCACCAACCGGCTGCTGCTTTCGGCCACGTTGCGCAGTCGCCAGCCAACCAGGGGCACGGCGCTCGGGATGATGGGCTTGATCACGCCCTTTTCCAGTTCGGATGGCATCAGCGGCACATCGCGATAGAAAATCGGCGCGCCCACCGGGTCCCTTGAGGTGGAGATACGGACCTGCGCCCGGGCGCCGCCGGACCCGGTAATCGTCACGGTGGCCGGGTGGTCCACCGAGTGTTGCTTGATCAGCGACCATGTCGCCGCGTCCGGCTTCCAGGTATGTGCCGCGGCCTGTTGCGGCGTCAGCCTCGGCAATTGGTTCGATTCGGCGATGCATCGCGGGTCGATTTCGCCGATACTCATGGGTTCGCCGCGCGCCATCACGCGCAGCGTCGGCGCGCCATCCGGAAACGCAATTTCGAGTTCCCAGGCGGCGGCCGCTTGCGAATCCCGCCAGCGGAACGTGGGCGGAGCAAAATCCGGCGGAAAGACGGACCCCTCTTCCGGATAATCGATGACGATGCGCGGCGCCTGCTGTGCCGGCGCACTGGCCATCAGCATCCAGGAAAGGACCGTGAGCTTCGCCCAAGGCATCATTGGCCAACCGGCACTATTTCCATGCAGTACCCTGTTTGGCCAGTCTACCAGCGCGGGGAACGGTGACGCCACCCGGCGCCGCCCGCGGTCAATTCTCCTGGCAAGCCGACCAGATTGCCTGAATTCGCTCCAGTTCCTCGCGGCTCATCAGGTTCCCGCCGCGCAGCCAGGCCCCCAATTTGCGTTTGAAGTGTACGCGATCGAAGAGAATCACAAAGCTCATCATATAGACGAGCGAAAGCAGTGCGAATTTGCCAGTCATCTTGGGCCTCCGTTGGAGCTAGTCGTCAACGAAGGTAGTATGCCCACTGGCGGTCAGGGAGGTCTAGCCCGAAAGGTTAACCTCAGTTTGGGGGGGTGTCATTTGGTACTGGGGTGGTACCGATGTGGTACCAAAGTGCGGAATCGCCGGGCTGTAAGGCCCCCGGAATCAGTTTCTTCTTGCCCTGTCCGGCATTTTTAAGGAAACTGAAGGATCAAGGAGACGCACCACGTTGGATAGAAATGGCCGCAAGGGCTCCCTCGTCATGGAGCCGACAGAACGATGGACCCCGCAATCGGCCAGCGACCTATACGACGTCGCCAGCTGGGGCAAGGGCTACTTTTCAGTCAGCGAGAACGGTCACGTCCTGGTGCATCCCGAAAAGGAAGCCGCGCGCTCGATCGACCTTAAACAACTGGTGGACACGCTGGTCCTGCGCGGCATCAACCTGCCGATCCTCATCCGCTTCGCCGATATCCTGAAGCACCGCCTGGGAGAAATCCACAGCGCCTTCGAAACCGCCATCAACGAGCATAAGTACCAGGGCGGCTATTGCTGCGTCTACCCGATCAAGGTGAACCAGCAGCGCCAGGTGGTGGAAGAGGTGCTGGAGTTCGGCAAGCCGTTCCACTTCGGCCTGGAAGCCGGATCCAAACCGGAACTGATGGCGGTGATGGCGCTGGCCGACAACGATACACCGATCATCTGCAACGGCTTCAAGGACGATGAATACATCGAGATGGCCATGCTCGCCCAGAAGATGGGCCGCAAGATCATCCCCGTGGTGGAAAAGTACACGGAACTGCATCTGATCCTGAAATACAGCCAGCGGGTGGGCGTGCGGCCGTCGATCGGTCTCCGCGTCAAGCTGGCCAGCCGAGGGTCGGGGCGCTGGAAGTCTTCGGGCGGATACCGCTCGAAATTCGGCCTGTCGGCAACCGAGGCGGTGCGCGCGCTCCAGGAGTTGAAAGACCTCGGCATGTCCGACTGCCTCAACTTGCTGCACTTCCACCTGGGCAGCCAGATCACCAATATCCGTCAGATCAAGGGCGCGGTGAATGAAGCCGTTCGCGTGTACGTGGATCTGGCCCGCGCCGGCGCCGGGCTGAAATTCCTCGACGTGGGCGGCGGCCTGGGAATCGATTACGACGGCTCCCAGACCGATTTCGAATCCAGCGTGAACTACACCTTGCAGGAGTACGCCAACGACATTATTTACCACGTGCAGAACGTGTGCGATGAAGTCGAGGTGCCGCACCCCACCATCATCACGGAAAGCGGGCGCGCCATCGCGGCGTATCACAGTGTGCTGGTCTTCAACGTTCTGGGCGTGGCCGGCATGGGCGAGGCCGACGTGCCGGCGGAGCCGCCTCCCGAGGCCGAGCAGCCGCTCATCGATCTCTCCGAAACCTATCGCGGGCTGAACGCCAAGAACCTGCTGGAAAGCTACCACGACACGCAGCAGGCGCTGGACCAGGCGCTGAACCTGTTCAGCCTCGGTTACCTGTCGCTGGAACAGCGCTGCATCGCCGAGAATTTGTACTGGGCCATCTCGCGCAAGATCCAGCGTCTGGCCAGCGAGCTCGATTACTTCCCCGAGGAACTGGAAGGCATCGACGCCATGCTCTCCGACACCTATTTCTGCAACTTTTCCCTTTTCCAGAGCATGCCGGACAGTTGGGCCATCAAGCAGCTCTTCCCCATCATGCCGATCCACCGCCTGGAAGAGCAGCCCACTCGCCCCGCCGTGCTGGGCGATATCACCTGCGATTCCGATGGCAAGGTAGATGCCTTCATCGACCGCCGCGACGTCAAGCGCACCTTGCAGTTGCACGCCGTCGAAGGCGGCAATTACTACCTGGGCGCCTTCCTGCTGGGCGCCTATCAGGAAATCCTCGGCGACATGCACAATCTGTTCGGCGACACCAACGCCGTCCACGTGCGGCTGGGTTCCACAGGCGAAGTGATCCTGGATTCCGTGATCAAGGGCGATACCGTTCGCGAAGTCCTCAACTACGTGCAGTTCTCCTCCGACACGCTGGTGATGCAGCTCCGCCGCGACGTGGAGGCCGCCCTGCGCGAAGGCCGCCTGACCTATGAACAGAGCGGCGCCCTACTCCGCTTCTACGAAGAGGGCCTGCACGGTTACACTTACCTGGAAGACGTGCATGATCAGTAGGGGCGCCCTTCCCCCGTCGCCCATTCTTCTTGCACTCTTTGCTGACCTGCTTGCCGACGCCATCGTGGGACCGGCCTTCTCATACCATCTCTGAAAGCACATTGGTGGCGCGCTCGGGAGCGGTTGCCACGCGCGGGCTACTTCTCCGTTGTCAGGAAAACAATCACCCCATCGCCGCGGAAGACGAGGTCGGCGGGGGCTTTCTGGGCGGCGTCGCCCTTGCGGGAGACCACGCGGCCATAGACCACCGCCCAGCGGTCGTACTCCGGGTTGCCGAAGCGGAACTTGCCGAGCGCGGTGCGGCGGGTGAGCGCGGCGAACTTCTTGTTGAGCACGGCGACGTCGAATTCGAAACTCCCGGTGGGCTTGGGACCGGCGGCGGAATCCTCGGTCAGCCAGAGCACGGGCGGCACGGTGGTGGCGGGGTCGCAGGTTTGCTCGCCGATCCAGCGGCCATCGCGGCGGAACGAGAAGCGGCCCAGGACAGCCACATCCTTGCCTTCGTGGGCCGGTAGATCGGCCAGAATCTCGCAGACCGTGACCGGCGGAATGGGCGGATCGGCCGCGATGGCGAACACGGCGAGGATCAACGCAAACGAGATGCAACTTCCCGGTACGGCATTTCCCTGGACGCGATATGGCATGGTGCGCAGAAACAGAATAGACCTCTCGTACTCCCTGTCGGTTACATCCATTATTACCAACTGTTGCCGTCAACTTCACGAAGCTGCCGCGGAATTGCTCTCCCAACTGGCTCCACTGCTGCATCGGAGTACAATCGAACCAGCCACCATGCGCAGTCTCTGGCAACGGTTTCGCGCGTCTCTGGCGCGCCGGATTCACTTTAAAATCTCCCGGGGCGGAGTCCTGTTCACCTGCGCCATTCTTCTGGTGGCCTTCGGCGCCATCGTTTCGGCGAACAACCTGCTCTTCCTGATTGTCGCGGCAATGATGGCAACCCTGTTGATCAGCGGTCTGGTGAGCCGCTTGGGCCTGGCAGGGCTGGCACTGGATTTCCAGGTGCCGGAGCACATCCCGGCCGGACGCAGCGTGCCGGCGCGCCTCTTCGTGCGCAATCACAAGTGGTTCCTGCCGTCGTTTTCCATCCACGTCGAGGCGATTCGCGAGGCGGGAAGCCCCACCATGAAATCGGGCGCCTACTTCCCCCTGATCGTGGCTGGGGCAAGGCTTGAGGCCGTAGTGGACGTTCGATTTCCGCGGCGCGGGCAATACCGGCAGAACGGCTTCGCCTTTTCCGCCTCCTTTCCGTTCGGCTTCATCGAGAAGGTCGCCCGCGTCACCCTGACGCGGGAAATGCTGATCTACCCCGCGGTGGATCCGCAACCCGGGTTTGACGATCTCCTGGCCGGCATTTCCGGCGAAATCGAATCCCATTACCGCGGACTGGGGCGCGACTTCTATCGCATACGCCCGTACGAGATCTTCGAGAGTTCGCGCCACGTGGATTGGAAGGCGTCGGCGCACGTGGGGAGTTTGCAGATTCGCGAATTCGCGCGCGAGGTGGAACAAACCGTCGAGATTTTCCTGGACCGCGACGTGCCACGCGAACTGGACGCCTGGTTCGAGCACGCCGTGAACTGCTGCGCGTTTCTAGCCTGGCGGCTCTCCAGCCAGGGAGCGTCGATTCACTTCCGCTCCAACGGCTATGAGTTCCGCCAACCCGAGGACGGCGACATATATACTATTCTCAAGTACCTGGCATTGGTGTACCCGCAACGCGCCAATTCACCGGAAGCGCCCCTGAATGATACGAGCTTCAAAATCGTTTTCACCCCGTCGCCAAGTGCGTTCCGCGACGCCGGTTGGCTGCGGGCCCGCCTGCTGGATCCTGCTGTTCTGCCCATTCCTTCTGGCCGCGCAGACCCCGGATCCGCGGAACCAGGATCCGCCGAAGCCTGAGCCCGTCAAGACCTCCATCACGGTGGTGGAAAAGATCTCCGCCGAAACCCCGGCCAACGTTACCGTGCTGGATCAAACCACGTTGCAGCAGAGCCCCGGGACCAATCTGGACGACCGTCTGCGCGAAGTCCCCGGCTTCAGCCTCTTCCGGCGCTCCTCCAGCCTGGTGGCCCACCCGACCACGCAGGGCATCTCCTTGCGCGGCATCGGGTCTTCCGGAGCCAGCCGCACCCTCGTCTTCTGGGACGGCATCCCCGCCAACGACCCCTTCGGCGGCTGGGTCTATTGGACGCAATTCGTGCCAGATGAGATTGGGCGGGCGGAAATCTCCCGCGGCGCCTCCACCAGCATCTTCGGCGACCGCGCCATGAGCGGGGCTATCGGACTTTTCTCGCGTCAGCCCGAGAAACTGCACCTGCTGGCCGAGTACCAGTTCGGCAATCTGGACACCCACGATCTTTCCGCAGGATTCTCCCACGCGTGGTCTCGCCTTGCCATCTCCGGCGCCGCCCGCGCCTTCACCACCGATGGCTACTACATCGTCCCCGCCGCTATTCGCGGAGCCGCCGATAGGCCCGCCAGCGTCCGCTTCGTCACCAGCGACGTGCGCATCGACCGCTACACCTCCTTCGGGAATCTGTTCTTCAAGACCAGTGTGCTGGCCGAAGAGCGGCAAAACGGCACCGTGCTCACGCACAATTCCACCGGCCTCGGCACCGTCTCCATGCGCTACGTCCGCGAGTTCACCAGCGATTCCCTTTCGCTGGTCGGCTTTCACACCCGCGAGGGTTTTCACAGCACGTTCTCCAGCGTAACCGCCGACCGCAATACCGACCGCCTGACGTTCACCCAGACCGTCCCCAGCGAGGCCGTCGGCGGCGCCGCGCTATGGCAGCATCACGCGTCGCGGTGGAACCTGCTGGGCGGCGCCGACGTGTATCGCGTCGAGGGCGCCAGCACGGACCACCTGGTCCCCCCGGGCCTTCGCGTGGGCGGCGGCACCCAGTTGCAGCACGGAGTCTTCGGGCAGGCGGATGCCACCTTCGGTCCGCTCCGCCTCTTCGCCGGGGCGCGCCACAGCTTCGCCGGCCAGGGTAACCAATTCCTCAGTCCGAACGGCGGCTTCGTCATCGGCGGGAAGCGCCTGCGCGCCCGCGGCAGCGTCTACCGCAGTTTCCGCGCGCCCACGCTCAATGAGCTCTATCGCGAATTCAGGGCCGGCAATGCCACCACTAGAGCCAATCCGGCGCTGCTGCCGGAGACCCTTTGGGGTGCCGAGGCGGGCTTCGATTTCACCGGCGAGACCGGCACGCTCCGCGTCACCGCGTATCGCAATGCGCTCAATGGTCTGATCACCAACGTCACGCTCTCCAGCACGCCGGCCGCCATCGTGCGGCAGCGCGCCAATGCGGCCGCTGCGCTGAGTCGCGGGCTGGAAGCCGAGTTTCGCCGGCGCCTGCGCAATTTCACCGGCGAGTGGAAGTACCTCTACGTGGAATCTCGCTACGTCACCGGGTTCCGCGTGGCCCAAATTCCCAAACACCAGGGCACGGCACAGTTGACCTACCAGCGCCCCGGCACGCTGGTCTCCTTGGGCCTGCGCAGTTACGCCTATCAGTTCGACGACGATCTGAATGTGTTCCGTCTGCCCGGCTATGCCAGCGCCCAGTTCGTGATCCGGCAGCACGTGGCGCGCGCCCTCTCCGCCGAAGTGACGCTGGAAAACGCGTTCGATCGCCGCTTCTACACGGCGTTCACCCCCACGCCAAACATCGGCGCCCCGCGTCTCTGGCGCGTGGGCCTGCGCTGGGACGGCCGATTGCGCTGATCCTAGGTACCTTATCCCTTCCGCGGTTTGTGGTGGCATGGATTCAGGGGTGTAGGCAACGCAGATGAACTCACCGCAGTCCCGTAGAGAGGGCGGTGTCGTGCTGGTGACCATGGCCCTGGTATTGGCCGGCGTCTTTGGCTGCACGGGTCTCGCCATAGATATCGGGCGCATGTTCGCGGCCAGGAACGAAGCCCAGGCGTACTGCGATTCCGCGGCCTCGGCGGCGGCAATGGACCTTGATGGCACGACGACCGGGATCGCCCGTGCGCAGGCTGCCGTGGCCAGTTCGCCGAACCGGTGGAACTTCGCAACTTCGAGTCTCACCAACACGTCGGTGACCTTCGCCGCCTCGCCAGCCGGACCCTGGGTGGCCAGTCCGAACCCGGNNNACCGCCACCGCCCCGGCGCCCCTGTATTTCCTCCCCGTCGTGACCGCCCAGACCAGGTTCAACGTCGTAACCACGGCCGCCGCGGGTCAGATTCCTCTCACCACGCTGGCGCGCGGAGTCGCCCCGTACACGGCGGTCAGCACCAACACCACCGGGCCAATGTTCGGGCTTGTGGTGGGGAACTCCTACGACTTGCAGTGGCCGCAGTACAACGCCGCACGCGCGCATTGCGGCCCCGCTCAGCCGGAGAAGTGCTTTAATTCTCCGCCCTGTTCCGGGGACTCTGAGGCTTCGCTGACCGCGGTGGTGTCCAACTGGGGTTCTTCGATCAGCGGGTATTGGGGCAGCACCTCGAACAGCGGGATCTCCGCGGCAATTCTCGACCTGGTGCAATTGGCGCCATTAACGGTGGGAGCCAACCTGTTCCCTTACATGAGCACCGGGAACAAAGCATCCGAGGCGGGATACCTCGACCAGCGAGCCAGCCAGGATACCGACACTACCCACAACATCGTCAGCACCTACTTAAGCAGCGGTACCCACAACGGCCGGAGGTTGATTCCGGTGGCCGTAGTAAATCCGTCGAGCCCCTCCACCACTACCGTGAGCGTCTACGGCCAGTTTCTTCTGATGGCGAACGGCTCGCCAAGCGACTACTACATCAAGAAAACCAATGGGAACGATCCTTACTGCGCGGTGTATGCCGGGCCGTACAACATTGGAGGTCTCGGTCCCGGCGCCGGCGGCACCACGGGCGCTTCCACCAAGCGGTTAATTCAATGACGCGGGCCAGCCGGAGAACAGTGCGCCGTACACGGCGCAAGGGAGTCGCCATGGTGGAGTTCAGCCTGGGTGCCGGCCTGCTGTTTGCCACGTTCGCGGGCACGTTCCGATACGGCTACACGCTTCTGCAGTACAACAGGCTGGAGAACGCCGTGGTGCAGGGTGCGCGGTATGCATCCCTGATTCCTTACGATTCGGCGACTGCCACGCCGTCGGCGGCGTTTCTCGCAGCGGTCCGGAACATGACCCTCTATGGCAGTCCAACGGCTGGCGCTCATGCGGCGGTGCCGGGTCTGACGCCGGCACAAGTCATTCTCACGGTGGCGTTCGTCCACGGCGTTCCGTCGACCATGACGGTATCGATCCAAAGCTTCACGGTGGATTCGGGCTTCGGCTCAACCGCGTTGGCGGGCACACCGAAGGCTGCCTTTCCGTATCACGGGATCTGGAGCCCGACCGGTTCGTGATGACCGGACAAAACATCATCGGGCGCAGGGCGGAGCGAGGCAGCACGTCGGTGGAACTTGCGCTCGTCGCGCTCCTGTTATTTGTAGTCCTGATCGCGATCATGGATATCGGCCAGTTCCTTTTTCGCGAACAGGCGCTGGTGGAACGCGCAAGGGCAGCGGCCCGCTGGGGTACGGTGACCGATCCGTCGAACACCGCCGCGATCAAAAACGTGGTGCTGTATTATAAATCGACGCCGCCTGTGGGGGCCATACCTTATCTTGGGCTGACCGCCGACATGGTGACCGTCTCCGCGCCGGATGCGGGTACCGATCACCACCGTCTGGTCGTCACCATTTCAGGTCACGCGCTCTCGCTCGTCTCGCCTTTCCTGTCCGGCAGGCTCGTCAGAGCGCCGATTACCGTCTCGGTGCCCCTGGGCCCGTACAGTTAGTCCGCGCTCTATGGGCACCGTTTTCTACGGAACCAGGCGCCCGATCAGCGTTCCCCAGTTGGCCAGCACAGTCCGCGGGCTGCCCGGGATGAACTCCGCAGCCATCCAGATATTGCCAGCTTCGTCGACGGCTGCGGCCGAATAGTCTCCCCAACGGGAGACCCGATTGCCTCCGTAGTATCCGTAGCCTGTGAAGCCGTCCTCTGGCCCTGTGCCCGCCGCTGCAATGTGGATCGGCCCAGCCCCGTTCACGGCATCCAGTGTCACATAGGCGGCGCTCGGGTACCAGTCGTTTCCAGTCAGGGTGAAGACTATCGCCCCCTGACCCGCCGCATTCACCGCCACCGACGGAAAGATCACATGCTGGGTGTTGACGGCGACGTAGCCCTGTTTGACGATGGAGCCGGATACCGCCCCGGCCGTGCCGACCTGCGGAGACACCACGAAATATGCAATACCGTTGGCTGCCGGCCGATTCTGCGTCTTCACCAGCGTGTCCAGAGCCGACCACAGCTTGCCGTTCGCGAACATCACCTGCTGCATCCGGTCGTCGTTGCCGTCGAGAAACTCCAACTTCTCCTTTAGCAGCGCGCCCAGCGGGTGCGGGCCGTCATTCTGCTCGGCCGCCGGCCCCTGCCCGTAGACCTGGCTGTCGATCACCGCCACGCTCAACGAGACATTCGGGGACAACGTTCGCAGACTCGCCGAATTCGTCACGGCCCAGATCGCGATGCGGTTGTCCAGGGTCCCGTTGAAATCGAGCGCGCTCAGGAAGTACTCCGTTCCGCCCGCCGCAAGTTCAAAGGTTCCGCCCGGCGGTATGGTCGCGGGCTGCACGCTGTACCAGGTGCCGCCGTCCGGCGCCGCGATCGCACCAGTGTGGAACGATGCCACCGGTGGCGCAGTCCCAACCGACAAAGCGTACTTGTCCATCGCATAGACCTGGGCCCCATTGAATCAGGCCGTGAACCAGGGGAATTCATTGGTGGAAATGTAAAACCCATTGGCGTCAGCTCCGATCAACGGTTGGTCGCCGAGACACGGACAGTTGGGATGACTGGGCGTGCCGTTGGTTCCATCGTTGGTCGTGTCAATCCGATAGATATTCCACACGCCAGTCGGATCCGGCGTTTGGCTCACCGCGATCATCACCGAACTCTTGCCCGTAAAATCTCCCGTGCCCGGGACCACGTCTCCCTGTAGAAGAGTGAGATAAAAACTCCGCGTATCCCGATCCCAGTAGCACTTCGGATCGCTGGTGAAGTCGCCGTACACGGGCGTCGCGGTAGTGCGGCCGGTGATCTCCGGGGCCAGCCCGAAGAACTGGTTCAGAGCGATAGGCCCGGTCAGGGCAACACCCCCCGCGTTGCGGATGCGCATGGCTGTGTTGACTGCCTCTATCACAAACCCGCCTCCCACGCACACCCCTTGGTCGGGCGGCTCCAGGCTGAATTGCGTATTGACGAAAGTTCCGGTTCCCGCCAGTCGCTGATCCGCGTGGGTCAGGCCGGCAACACCCGCAAACCCGGGGTTGGTGGCGGCGATGGCATTTCCGGCCACGCTGGGCACGTGTGCCGCGCGCACCCGCGCCGGACTATAGGCGGTATGCGGAATCCGCCGGTTGATCTGGCTGTCCGTCCGGCGGACAGCGTCGTTGAGGCCATCGTCGAAACTGCTGCTGCCGCCGGCCACGGCGCTGGCGTTCACGCTCCCAACCCGAACTGCGTTGATGCGAGTGGCGGCCGGCCCACCCCAGGCGGCCCAGGCCATCACCAGAATCGCCAAAACTCCACAAGATGCTCGTTTCATCGTGCATTCCTCCTTGACGGGTGCGGAAATCGTCGAGCGCATTCGGCGGCGTTCAACTGAGTTAGTGACGCATGCCCCGGTGACATTCGAGTATTCCTGATCCACGCTCCCAACATCATACACTTGCCGCACGGGAAAGTCCCTCAGAGAACTCAGACGGCTCCGACATGGCTTGTGACCAGGTCCGGCTTTGCCGGACCGGAGTCTGGTCCGGATAGTTGCCTGGAGTGCCTAAGGGCCGTTGACAGGTCACTCGGAAACTGGCCACTGGCCGTGAAACTGCACCTCGGAAAGTGGACCGGCGGCGGCCATATGGCCATATCCACAGCTTACATGCTTGGGAAGATCGCATACTGCGTAGAGCCGAATGCCCCAAGTCCTCTTCGAGGAAACCGCTCCGTGAGTGCTGGTTCGATCTGGAATACCGTACAGTAATCCTGTACAATAGGATGCGGGGTGGCTGATGGCAACTGAAACCACGTATACAAGCCTGCGCCAAAACCTGGCCAGTGTTCTGGACCAAGTCGTCGACCAACAGGAGACTGTCATTGTCCGGCGAAGAGGTTCGCGCGACGTGGCCCTCATTCCGGCCGGTGAACTCGCCGGATTGGTTGAGACCGCTCACTTGCTTCGGTCGCCGCGAAACGCTCGCCGTCTGCTGGCGGCGCTGCATCGAGCCGATCGGCGCAAGACCAAGCCTTCGAGCATAGCTGAATTGCGGCGAGAGATCCTCGGTGAAACCGGACATTAGGCGGCCCGCCCTCTTTCATTCTGAGTTCAGGGAGGACCTGCGGTATTGGGTCAAAACCGACCGAAGTACGGCGATCAAAGTGCTGGATCTGGTCGAAGCGGTGTTGCGCGATCCATTCCACGGCCTGGGAAAGCCCGAGCCGCTCCGATATCTCCTCGCGAGTTGTTGGTCCAGGCGCATTTCGCAGGAGCACCGCTTGGTATACCGCGTGACCGACGAAGGGATCGATTTTCTGATGGCTCGCTACTACTACTGATCCCGCACCCGGCATTTGCGGCCCCGTATCGTCAGGGAATCCTGCCGCCAGGACCCAGGATTACTCCCGATAAGTCGTTAGCGCCCTATCGGGACTGCCAAGGACGGGAGTGCCCCAAAAATGGTAAGGATGCGCGGGCCGAGGCAGTTTCGATAGGGGCGACTGGAAGGCAGCCGCTGGCGGGGCGAGCCGCGCTTTGGATCCGCAAGTGTGTGTTTTTGGGTTTTCCTTCAACGATTCCGAGGAACTCGGCCCAGCAATCCTTGCGAAAGTCTCCAAAAAGGCCGGCCTTCAACCCAAAGATCTGTGATGGGCCCGCCCTCGCGCCCCCCCAAGTCCCCTTCGGGGAGATGCCACCGTGCGGCGGCAATTCCCGGCAGGAATTCTCCGGTTGGCAAAACGGGCGGGTAATACGCGATTGCCGTCCGCCACTATCGTACTTGAGCCATCACCACCCGAAGAACGTTATTGATGCGCGTCGAATAGCCGGCGCCGTATTGCTGAAGCCATTGGAATACGTCTGCATCCAGGCGCACGGCCACCAGTTTCTTTGGAGGACGGCGGAACTGAGTGAGTTGCTTGTCGGCGAGCGGGGGAATATCGGAATAGTCGAGCTGAGAAACGTCCGCGCGTTTCTGTCTCCTGGCAACACCGTCTAGCGCCGCCTTCTGGCGTTCAGTAAGGGGCTTGTTCCAGATAGATTCGGCGCTCGCGCGGATCAGCTTTCCGCGCTGAGACGATGCGGATGATTTCCTCGCCATTTGAGTTCTCCTCACGATATGCATGCACCACGAGCAGTACAGCCTTCCGCACAGCACCGATGCCGTGCCAACGCTGCTCACCGTCGACCACGCGGTCTTTGCGAAGCATCAGATTTGGATCGGCGAATACGCGCGACGCGGTCTCAAAATCGATGTGGGTGTGCTTCTTTTGGTTCGACTGGTTCTTGTCCGCCTCCCATTCGAAGCGCATGTCGTTATACATAACGTATAACACATCCTGCGAGGTTCGTGACGACGGACTGCGATCAGCCGCCTCCTGGGACATTGCTCCCCAGAATCAAACGGCCGCATCGTACTGATCCCTCGCCATCGCCTGCACCTCAATGCGATCAGCTCCCTCGGCAGCCGGCTCTCCTGAAAATCGGGCGGAAGCGAAATGTCTCACCCTCGCGGTATTCCGCGCTCGCTGCCCCTTGGGAAACCTCACGCATTCATGCCTCGCGAGAGGACATGCTATCGCCCTGCCGCGGCGAGTCGTTTCCGCAGCCGGAAAAAAAGCAGTGCCGCGGACAATTGGGCCGCCATTCCAAATACCACCAAGGCGCCCAGGGAATGGTCGTACAGCAATCCCATCACTGCGCTACCCAGAAACCAGGCCACGCCGTAAACTGCGTTGAATGCCCCAAACGCGCTGCCCCGTTGGTTCATCGAGACTACCTGGGCGATCCCGGCGCGCAGCGACGCGTCCTGCGCGCCCATCCCCGTGGCCCAGCACGCCACCCCGGCGATGGCGGCGCTCTCGCCGCCCAGGAAGCCCAGCGGCAGAGCCAGCAGCGACACCAGAATTCCGCAGGTGAGCACCGGGAGGCCATACCGGTCAAACAGGCGCCCGAATACCAGGGCCGTGATTCCGTTGACGGCCATGGCGCCGGAGTACCACAGGGGAATCATGGCGGGCCTGGCGAGGCCGGTCTTTTGGAAGTGATACCCAAGCAGCGCGAAATCCACGAAGCCACAGGCGAGCAACCCGGCGGCGGCAACATACATCCAGACGAAGCGCGGTAGCGCTTGCGGCGCTTTCGGCCCCGGAGGAAGGCCGCGCGTGGGGTAGGCGGCACGCGCGGTCAGGAGCGCGGCCAGCGCCAGGATTGCCGGGATGCCCAGGCGCAGAAAGGCCGGGCCAAACTGGTCGGAACGGGCTACCGCCACGGCCATCAGCAGTGGGCCCAGCACTGCGCCGGTCTGATCCAACGCGGCGTGCAGGCCGAATCCCCAGCCGTGGCCGAGGGCTTTTCCAGTACGCTCGACAATCACCAGGAAGGCGGCCATCTGCCAGTTGCCGGCGAAGGCGAGCAGCGGCACCGCAATCAGATTCATGGCGTATCCGCAAATCGTGATGGTCCAATAGGCGTGGGTGCGGTCGGCGAAACGGCCGGAGAAAAGGCGCAGGCTGGCCGCCAGCATCTCGCCGAATCCCGCGATCAACCCCACCTGGGTGGCGCTGGCGCCGAGATCCTTCAGGAAGGGGCCAATACTGCTGCGCGCGCCTTCGTACGTCATGTCGGCGAAAAGGCTGACCACTCCCAGGCAGACGATAAACCGGATTGCCGAAGCGCGTTGCTGTTGGGGGGTCATGACGTTTGCACGCTACCACCTGCCGAGGTTCGCCCCATACGGTGACGAGCTCCCGACTCCGATTGGAGCCGCGGCCGTGAGGGAGCGGTTGGTGGGTCGGCCAGGGTTTCTGCCACGGAGAGCAGGCCGAGGAGCAGCAGTACGCCCACGGCGGCGTAACGCACGGTTTTCGGCGAGACGTGCTGCTGTGTCCAACGGCGGATTCCGCCGCCGGCTAGAGTCGCCAGTGCACCTTTGGTGATCATGGCGCCCACGGCGCCGGCCCAGACCAGCACTGGCGAGCCGAATCGCGCTGCCATGGTGGCTGCGGTCACCTGGCCGATGTCTCCCCATTCCGAGAAGAAGATGGCCGCAAAGGAGACCATCATGGCTTGTTGAGTGGGGTACTCCTTCCTGGATTCCCGGCGATCGGGTTTGCGCCACAGTGCGTAGGCAATCGCGAAGAAGTTGACCGTCGTAATGGCGGCGACCAGGAGGGGGGGCAGTTGCGATAGGGCCTTGCCGGCGAGAACCGCGACTGCCATTTTCGCCATGAAGGCGATCGCCATGCCGCCCAGGATCGGCGTGGTGCGGTAGCGCGTGGCCAGAACCCCTGTCGTGTACAGCAGTTTGTCGCCTTACGCTTTTCCGGCGTCGCCTTTCGGAGTGCCGGTTCGCGTAGTGAAGACGAAGGCCACCAGCACCAGCGCGCCGAATGCGAACAAGGTGTCGCCGGGGACGCGCATCCAACGCAGATTCTGCATCAGGGGAGTTCCCAGGAACTCCGTGCTGCGCGCGTACCAGTAGCCTTGATCCACGGCGGCCCAGGTCTGCATCAGGCCCACCGGTAGCAGGCTGCCGATGCACATGGCAAACAGGCCGGCGTTCATTGACCAGAATGCGATTTTGAGCCAGTTCTCCTTCCAGATGGCGTGCGGACCCATGGCGCGCAGGCAAACCAGCATCAGCCCCATGCCCAGCATTCCGTAGACGCCGAACAGCGCGGCGTGCCCGTGCAGCGGCGTGGTGTTGAGCCCCTGCATGAAGTAAAGAGCGATGGGCGGATTGATCATGAAACCGAACAGCCCCGCGCCCACCATGTTCCAGAACGCGACGGCGACGAAGAAGTAGATGGGCCACCTGTAACGTGTAGCCCACGTGGTGAGCTTGCCGCGCCGCAGATCGTCCAGCGCGGAGTATGCGACAAACGTCAGCGGCACCACTTCGAGCGCGCTGAACACCGAACCCCACGCCAACGCCACCGTCGGCGTTCCGGAGAAGTACAGGTGGTGACACGTGCCGATGATGCCGCCGGCCAGAAAAATGGTGGCGGAGAGCAGGGCGGCTTTGGCGGCGAAGTCCGGACGGATGAGCTTGAGCCGCGTAAAAAAGAACGCGATCACGGTGGTGGCGAACACCTCGAAGAAGCCTTCTACCCAAAGGTGGACCACCCACCAGCGCCAGTACTCGACAATCGAAAGGTGGGTATGTTGTCCCCAGGTCAGTCCGGCGCCGTAGAAGAGGCCGATGGCGCCGGCGGAGAGCACGAAGAGCCACAGCAATTGGCGCTGATCGCCGGCGTTCTTGAGCGCCGGACGTATGGCGCGCACCACCAGAAACAGCCAGATCAGCAGGCCGCCGAACAGCAGAATCTGCCACACGCGCCCCAGATCCACGTATTCATAGCCCTGGTGTCCCCAGAGAAAAGCGTTGGAATCGGTGAACCGGTTCATGATGCTGAGCCACTGCCCGGTCATCGAACCGGCCACCACCAGCAGCAGCGCACCGAAGAGCACATTCACACCCAGGCGCTGATATTTGGGTTCATGCCCGCTTACCAGTGGGCCGATGAAGAGGCCTGCGGCGAGCCATGCCGTTGCGATCCAGAAGATCCCCAACTGCACATGCCAGGTTCGCGTCACGCTATAGGGAAGCCATTTGGCAATCTTGATGCCGTAGAATCCGCCGCCTTCCACGCCGTAGTGCGCCGTGACGATGCCCACCAGAATCTGCACTAGAATCAGCAGCGACACCACCCAGAAGTATTTAATGGTGGCGCGCTGCGACGGCGTGGCCACCCATTTGCCCAGGGGGTCCGCCGTGGGCAGTTCGCCATGCTCCACTTGCCGCTCTTGCGATGCGTACCACCAGCTCATGCCGCAGATTCCCGCCAGCAGCATGATGATGCTGACGCCGGTCCACATGACGCTCTCGCCCGTCGGCCGATTGCCTACCAGCGGCTCATGCGGCCAGTTGTTGGTGTAGGAGATCGCGTCGTCCGGTCTTCTGGTTGCGGCAGACCACGAGGTCCAGAACATGAACGCCGCAAAACTCCGCATGCGTTCCGGGGTGCTCACGGTGCCCGCGGGAATGGCATACGCGTCGCGGCCCTTCATGAAGACGTCCGTATAGTGCCGCAGGCAGCTTTCAAAGGCGCGGGCACGCGCCGGGTCGATGCGAATCGCGCCGCTGGCGGCGTCGTAAGTGTTGACGCGGTAGAGCTCTTCCAATCGCCCGCGAAGCTTGGCTTTGTCCTCGGCGAACAGTTGGTCATAGGGCTTGCCGAAGTCCCGGGATGACCATTCTTCCAGCACGAACATGGCTTCGCGGTGCAGCCAGTCGGCGGTCCAGTCCGGCGCCACATAGCTGCCATGTCCCCAGATGGACCCCACCTGCATCCCGCCCAGCGATTGCCACACGTTCTGGCCGCGCCCGATCTCGCCGCTCGCGATAACCACGCTTCCATCGGCGGCAACCACCTTGTCGGGGATTGGCGGCATCTCCTGATAGATCCTGGTTCCAATCCATCCCAAAATGCTGAATGACACAACTAGGACGACAGCAAAACCGATCCACAATTTCTTCACGATAAGGCCCTCTCAGTGCGTGGGATAAGTAGTAACACACGGCACAGCAAAGAGGTTAACAATGGGC
>JAPKZC010000020.1 GCA_026394025.1 Candidatus Solibacter sp. | reverse complement strand
TCGCGCCTTCACGGGCGAACAGTATCGCCGTCTCGCGCCCGATGCCGCTGGAGGCGCCTACCACTAGTACCACCTGGTTCGTTAGTTTCACACCCATGCTTGAGATTGTACCCGCCCCCACAGGTAGAACGCCACGCGGGACGGCTGATGGCGATAATAAAACCATGCAATCGCCAGATGCACCCCAAGCCGGTGTCGCGCTCGCAGCAATTGCCGCCGTCTTTCTTATCACCTGTCGGCCAGCTCCGCCATTTAGATTCAGATCGGTTGCTGGCGCACGCAACGCCCCCTAATCCGTCGTGAAATTGAAGACGTCGGCGTTGGTGCGGACCACGATGTGGCCGAAGCCCAGCATCTTGCCGTCGGTGGGGAAGAAGATGGCGCCGTCGGTCGATTCGCCGGGCATCAGTTTGGTTTGGACCAGGGCCAGGGCGCTGGCGGCGGCGGCGGCCTTCAACCTGACCGACCCCATGGCGAGGACGCTTTGGCGGCGCTGTTCGTAGCCGTTCGTCGATTTCAGGTGACCGCCGGAAATCGAATTCTCGTAGCTGGTGACCAGTTTGATGACGTCGCTGGCGCTGCCTCTCTGCTCTAGCAAAGTCACCACCACCCGGGCGGCGGAGGCGCGCAGCACCGAGCCGTCCAGCCGGACATAGGTGAAATCCTCGGGTCGGATCACGTATGGCGACTTCGAACCGTTGGAAACGGCCACCTGGAGGATGGCGTAGTCGCGCAGGCGCTGCGGCAGCGTGGCGAACATGATGGTCACGCCGGATTTCGTAAGTGTTAGATACTTAAGGCCATTAGACTCGAATTCGATGACCTGGGCCTGGCCGCTGCACGCCCACACGAACGCGAGGGCACAAGCCCAGACTATCCGGTTCATGAGACAATTCTACGATACGGGCGGAGCCCGATTGAGAAAGAATTATTTGATGCCAACTGAACACAAGCAGATTGCGAACGCGGGGATCCGGCCAAGCCGGCACGGTCTGGAGGAGCAGGGGTTCCGCAACCTCAATGTTGCGTACTGGAATCTGGGTACGGCTCAGTTGCTGGAGCACGCCATCCAGCGCAGGGAAGGGACCCTCGCCAGCGGCGGCTCGTTCGTGGTTCGGACCGGGCAATTCACCGGGCGGTCGCCGAAGGACAAATTCGTGGTGCGTGACGAGACCACCGATGCACAGGTGGCCTGGGGGGATGTCAACCAACCGCTCTCGGTGGCGCATTTCGACCGGCTGTACTCCAAGATGATGGCCTTCTGGCAGGGGCACGACGTATATGTGCAGGATTGCTTTGTGGGCGCGGATCGGGAATACGGGATGCCCATCCGGGTGGTGAGCCAACTGGCCTGGCACAATCTGTTTGCGCGCCAGCTTTTCATCCGGCCGGACGCGCAGAAGACGGGCGACCACGTGCCGCGGTTCTCGATTCTGTTCGCGCCGGATTTCCAGGTCAACCCGGAGGAGGACGGCATCCACTCGGAAACCTGCATCGTGATCAACTTCAAGAAGCGCGTGGTGCTGATCTGCGGGACGAGCTACGCGGGGGAAATGAAGAAGGCGGCCTTCACAATTCTGAACTACCTGCTGCCGGAACGCGGAGTATTTCCGATGCACTGCTCGGCGAACACGAGCGCCGCCGGCGACGTGGCGCTGTTCTTCGGACTTTCGGGGACGGGGAAGACGACGCTTTCGGCGGATGCGGAGCGGCGCCTGATCGGCGACGACGAGCACGGCTGGAGCGACAACGGGGTGTTCAATTTCGAGGGCGGGTGTTACGCCAAGTGCATACGGCTCTCCGAGGAGAGCGAGCCGCAGATCTGGAATGCGATTCGTTTCGGGACGGTGCTGGAGAATGTCGCGATGGACTCGGAGACGCGGCTGCTGGATTTCGATTCGGAGGACGTCACGGAGAACACGCGGGCGGCGTATCCGCTGAAGTTCATCGAGAACGCGGTGATTCCGAGTGTGGGCGGGCAC
>JAPKZC010000654.1 GCA_026394025.1 Candidatus Solibacter sp. | reverse complement strand
CCACCGACTCTTTTTCCATTGTCCAGGAACTCTTCCTCCGACTGGACCTGCACGTGAATGGGCTCCTCGATCCAGATGGCGCCGCCGTCCTGCAGAAACCGGGGCTTGCGGGTTGGATAGAGCGGCGTGAACCAGAACCGGTGAGTCGCGGAGTGCGGCGCGGCGGGTTGCTCGCCACCCTGGCACGGTATCGACTCGGCCCGGGTCATCTCGTACAAGCTTGTGACCGTCGGCCCGAGGTTCTTCAAGCCGGCGCCGACGCGTTTCAATTCGTAATCGATTTCGACGTGGCGATCCCCCATCGGCGCGCCGAACGGCATCCCCAGGACTCTGACCGATTGGATTTCCCACGGGTCCCGCGCGCCTGGAATCGGATCGATGGTGCATCCGATTGGCTCCTGATATTCCGCACTTACTCTGAAAGCGTTGCGCAGCGCTACCAGCAAGTCGTCCAGTTCCATGTCCGGGAGAGCCGCATCATGCCGGCCTGCCAGAACCACCTGCCCTCCCGGTTCCAGCAGTATCCCCTGGATGCAATTCAGTCCGTACAGTTTCCGGACCGGGTCCGGCAATTCCGTGCCGGTCTGAAACAGAGCCCGAACCTCCTCTTCGTAGCCATTCAGCGACAGCGCAAGAGTGGCTTCGATCCCGCGCGGGGCCTCAACCGGCGAACTCAATCGCGCCGCCGCACTCTTCCGCAGCATTGGCGCGCACAGGCCGCCAGCGGCCGCACCGGCGCCAAAGACCCCGGTGTAAAGGAATCCTCTTCGTGTGATCATTTCTGCCTCCTTGTGGAAGGTGCAAAGTCGTGCTCATCGATCTTGATGTCGGCCTTCACACCCCCGCGGTCCGCGGCCTTCGGCGGAAGGTTGTTAGAAAGGGAAGCAGCCGGCTGCCTGGGGACACTTGCGCCGGCGCTTATGGTCTTCTGGCTCGGTGCGGGAGTAGGATGGGCGGTCTCTGGCGGGGGTGGTTCCACCAGAGCCTCGCGCTTCTGGACTTCCTGCTGAAAGCCGTAGCTGTTCACGTAGTTGTTCAGATCGTAGGTGGCGACAGAATGCACCGCTTTCAAGTTCTTGTCCATGATGGTGGTCATTCCGATTCCATCGATGCCGGTCACGGCGAAGTATCCCGTGCCCCCCAGGCTCTGCACATCGGGGTATATCTGTGTCAGCGACTTGCCGGCGCTGTTGTAGACGCGATAGCCGTAGCCGTTCATTTCCTTCGCGGCATAAAGGCCTCCGCCCAGAAGACGCACGTCTCCATAGGAACCGACCACCTTATCGCCAGAGGAGACAGTCCAGCCCGCATTGAAGAAGCGATTGAAACTATATGGGTCCAGATTGCCGTACGCGTAAGGCACGGCCTTCAGCCCGTCCGCGGTCTTCTGCGGCGAGCCGAGGCAACTCGCTGTGATGCAAAGGAAGCCTCCGCCGGAGGACGAGGGCTTGGATGCGGTGCCGGAGTCACCCGAACTGACGCTGGTATCACCCGTCTTCTCCAGAGAGTTTTCGTTGCGATAATTCAGGCCGTCCGCCCCGGTGTGAT
>JAPKZC010000017.1 GCA_026394025.1 Candidatus Solibacter sp. | reverse complement strand
TGCTCCGGCGTAAGCCCGTCTATTACCTTCCGCTTATCTGGATCGACCAGCATTTCCGCCGGCGTAGCCGCCAGCAGCGCCTTGGTATAGGGGACAGAAAGGTTGTTCGCGGCCACCAGGAGCTCGGCGACTTCCAGTTGTCGCATTGGTTTCATCTTCTTCAGGGCCGCGAAGACATTGGGCGAGATATTCCGGTTCTTTAGGACCTCCGCCGCTTCGCGGCCAATTCCCACCAGCAGATCGCGCTTCCTGCGTATGCTCGCAATATCCAGATTCAGTGCCTTTGCGATTCTATCCTCGGCGACATGGCCGTCCCTGATGGCATTTAGCACCATGAGGTGTTCTTGGACGGTTGCCAGCTTGCTGACGCGCTTGTTGTATGTGTACGACTCGTCGTCGGTCGACACCAGGCAACGAACGGATGTCTGCCCCAGGTCTTTGAGCACCTCCAGTCGAAGATGCCCGTCCAGCAGTATGTACATTTCGGCCTTGCGGTCCTGGGGGAAGACAATGATGGGCTCTATGATTCCGACCTCCCGTACGGACGCCAGGATCTGTTGGTACTTCTGCGAAGCCCTCACTCCCGCCTTCAGTTGCCTCAAAGGCAAGATCCTGCCAATCGGGAGAATCATTCCATTTAGGTCAAACCCGATCCGGACTTCTTTGGCCATTTTCAACCTTTCTCCGCGGCCTGAATCCTCTCCGCAAGGTAGGCCGGCAACATTTCCATTTGTTCCGCCCTCATTAGCGTGACGAAGTTCTCGTCTCGGAACATCTGCTTCAGGGCGGTGACGATGAAAAGCAGACGATTCTCAGTCAATCGAGCTTTTCTCACGGTGTCCTTCTGCCGGTCAGCTTCCTGGCGATATACCCGAACCAGAGCTTCTGCGGTGGGCGCGCGCTCTTCCTTGGGCTTGGAACCTTGGTTAAGGCGCTTGCCCTTTGTCTTGCGCTGCTCGATGATCTTACGCACCGTTAGGAGCTTTCGCCCTCGCAGCGTCTTGTTCTCATACGCGTCGCACAGCGCCTGTTGAATGCCGGCATCGTCCGAGTTTGAGATCTGCATGGCCACAGAGAGCGGCACTCGGCCCTTGTCAACCGCGGCGAGGAGCCGATCTTCACCGTGATCCAACAAATGGGCGATGCCAATGACATAGCTTTTGGCGAGGTCGATCTTTTTCGCGATCTCCGTGGTGTTGTAGCCTCGGGACTTGAGGTTGTTAATCTCTCGCATCAATTCCAGCGGCGCGTGCGGACGGCGCGCCAGGTTCTCTACCAGGCTCATCAGGAAGCAGTCTTCCTTCGTCGCCTCAGTCACGATCGCCGGGATCTCCGTCTGGCCGAGGGCGATGTATGCCTCC
The DNA here is from genome assembly GCA_026394025.1 of Candidatus Solibacter sp. Taxonomy (GTDB): domain Bacteria; phylum Acidobacteriota; class Terriglobia; order Bryobacterales; family Bryobacteraceae; genus Solibacter. Next base: position 457 of record JAPKZC010000017.1, on the reverse strand, counting down.
AGCCTGCCCTCGCCACACGCCAGGTCGTATAGCTTGCCGTCGGAAGGCTGCTCCCTGCGAGCGACAGTGATCGGCCTTTTCAATCCGACGTTCGAGATATTCGACACGATGTCTTGGAATGTCGCCCTATTGCGGCTGCGGGGATTGAGAATGTTGATCTGCGCGATGGGAATCATCTGAGCAGTCGGTGCGGCTTCTGTCATGCAGCCTCCCGAATTTTGGCGCGTCGCGCCATGCCAAAGAAATAGTCCAACGTATCGAACCGGTACGTGTCCAAGCCGACCCCATTGTCCTGCGCAAGCAGGAGCTTCCCCGGAGTGATGTCAATGGCGGGAAGCAGGTAATAATCGAGGGGCGCCCTGTTCTCCTCGTCCATCCGCGCCGCGACGGTGATATCTGGCGCCAGTCCGGTGTCAAGGCGAATTGACCACCGTAAGGAACCGGACTCCGTTCGCCG
>JAPKZC010000771.1 GCA_026394025.1 Candidatus Solibacter sp. | reverse complement strand
TCTACACCGGCGGTACCACCGGATTCCCCAAGGGCGTCATGCTCTCCCACTACAACCTGATTAGCCAGATCGAGGCCATCGCCCAGCTCTTCTGGATCAATTCCAGCGACCGCATCGTCGGCGTGCTGCCGTTCTTCCATTCCTTCGGTTTCACCGTGACTATCTGGTTCCCGCTGCTCTCCGGATGCGGCGTGGTCTATCACCCAAACCCCACCGACGCCCACGCCGTCGGAGAACTGGTCCACCAGCACAAGGCCACCCTGCTGCTCACCACTCCCACCTTCTGCGGCACCTATATCCGCAAGTGCACGGCTGCGGAATTCGCCAGCCTGCGCTACGTCCTGGTGGGCGCCGAGAAACTCCGCCAGCCCATCGCAGACGCCTTCCGCGAGAAGTTCGGCCTCGAACTGCTGGAAGGCTACGGCTGCACCGAGATGTCCCCGGTGGTGGCCGTCAACGCCCCCAACTTCAGCGCCGGCAAGGACTCCCAGACCGGCAACAAAGCCGGTACCGTGGGCCATCCTCTGCCTGGCGTCGCGGCGCGCATCGTCGATCCGGTCACCTTCGCCCCGCTGCCCCCGAATACCGAAGGCCTCTTGCTGGTCAAAGGCTCTAACCGCATGCTGGGCTACCTCAATCAGCCCGAGCGCACCGCCGAAGTCTTCCACCACGGCTGGTATATCACCGGCGATATCGCGCTGCTTGACGACGAAGGCTTCCTGCGCATCACCGACCGCCTTGCGCGCTTCAGCAAGATCGCCGGCGAAATGGTGCCGCATCTCAAAGTGGAAGAAGCCATCCTGAGCGTCCTCGGCGATGCCCAGTGCGTGGTGACCGGCATCCCCGACGATTCGCGCGGGGAGCGCCTGGTGGCCCTGTACGTGCACCCCACGCTGACGCCGGACGACCTGTATCAACAGATTTCGGAAACCGGCATGCCGCGCCTCTGGATCCCCAAGCGCGAGAATTTTTACGCGGTGGAAGCCCTTCCGCAACTTGGCTCCGGCAAACTTGACCTGCGCGGCGTCAGGAATCGCGCGCGGGATCTTGCCGGCGTGATCGCGTAATCATACATAAGGAGCGCTTTCATGGAATCGTTCTTATTGGTCTGCATCCTGGTAGTGTTGGTGGTCCGCTGGATCTACCTCCGCAACCGCCTGGACGAGGTGGAAGACCGCCTGTTCATACTGGAGCGCACGGCCAACCGCGTCGCAGTGGGCCAGGCCGCCGTTCTGCCCCCGCCGATGCCCACCCCGCCGGAAACCCGCACCGCGCAGCCACCCGTCGTGGAGCGCCCGGTACCGAGACCCACCCCGCCCCCTCCCGCCGCGCCTGCTCCTCCGCCGTTCCAACCGGTGGCGGCCCCAGTACGCCGCACCAGCGAAGAATGGGAAGCCCTGATCGGCGGCAACTGGGTCAACAAAATCGGCGTCTTCGTCGCCGTCATCGGCATCGCCCTGCTGCTCAACTACGCCTACACGCAACTCGGCGCCGCCGGGCGCGTCGCCCTCAGCCTGGGCGCCAGTTTCGCCATGCTGATCGCGGGCGTCGTCTTTGAGCGCCGGGAAAAGTACCGCACCTTCTCCTACGGCCTGATCGGCGGCGGATGGGCCGCGCTCTACACCACAACCTATGCGATGTACGCCATCCCCGCCGCCAAAGTGATCGACAGCGCCCTCGCCGCCACGCTGCTGCTGCTGGCCGTCGCCATAGGCATGATCGTCCACTCGCTGAAGTACCGCTCGCAGACCGTCACCGGTCTCGCCTACTTCCTGGCGTTGGGCCTCTTCCTGGTCTACTGGCTGATCTTCGAAGGCTTCGACCTGCTGCGCGCCAACCGTTGGCTGCTGCCGCTCAACGCGCTCGGCTTCCTGGCGCTCTCCGCGGGCAAGTGGACCCACTCTGCCCCGAACGACATCTGGCAACTGGCCGCCGGAGCCGCCGCGCTCTATTTGGCCAGCACGATCATACGGGCCCGCGCCGGACGCTGGAAGCCCGCCGTGCTCTTCAACGCCGCGCTCGCCACCACGGCCATCGTGCTCAAGTTGCACGATCAATGGCTGCCGCTCGCCCTCCTTATCGAGGCCGAACTCTACTACCTCGCGGGCTGGCGCTTCCGCTCCGCGTTCCTCCGCAACCTGGCCGGCGCCGTCTTCCTGCTCCAGGTTGGCGACCTACTCGTCGAGGTCTTCGCAACGGCGCTTCCGCAGCGCTCCTGGGAGCCCGTGGCCGCGCTCAACGTGGCGGTGTTCTACCTCAATCGCGCGCTCCAAACCTCCGAAGTCTGGTATGGCTATGCCGCCGCTGCGATGGCCGCGCTCGTCTCCGGCTTCGAGGCCAGCGACCCGTGGCGCGGGCGCGTCTGGTTCCTGATGGCGGGCGGCCCGTTCGCTCTCGGCTGGTGGCGCCGCCTGCGCGATTTCCGTGTGCAGGGCTACGCGCTGGCCATCCTCGGCGCCGCCGCCATCGCCATCTACCTGCCGTACCCGGCGCTTTCGCTCGGCGTGGGCGCCGCCGTGGCTTACGCCTTCGTGCACGCCGCGCTCTGGAGCGGCGAAGACCGTTTCGGCGCGCTGGAACGCGACGCGCTACGCGTGGCTGCGTCCTGCGTCACCACGGTGGGCCTTTGCACGCTGGTGTGGCGCCTGGTCCCCGGCGAGTATCTGGGAATCGCGTGGCTGGCGCTAGCGCTGATCCTGTTGGAAGCCGGACTGCGCGGACTGCCCGACGAATTCCGTACCCTCGCCCTGCTGGCCGGCATTCTGGGGGTGTCACGAGTCGCCGGTTTCGATCTCTCGAGCAAGCTCGCCCTGGTCTCCTCGGGCCTCGCTCACGTCTTCGCCCTGCGCGCCCGCAAGGAAGCGAATGGCCGCGTGACAGATGTGGCCACATGGCCGGCCGCCTTATTCCTGCTGGCCGGACTCGCCGCACTACTGCCAGCCTGGGCCGTCAGTCCCGCCTGGGCGCTGGCCGCGCTGGGCCTCGCCGAATTCAACCGCCGCAGTCTGGAAGCGCAAGCGTTCCTGGTGAGTGCCCTTGTGGCCACTCATTGTCTCACCATGGATCTGAGAACGCTTCAGCCCGTCCTGGCCATCGCGCCCACCATCGTCTGCTTCTGGGCCGCGATGTTGCGCCGCGAACTCGGCAGCCTCCCCCGGATGTACGATTCGCTGCTTGCCACCCTGCTGCTGGGCTCCCTGATCTTCCACGAAGTCAGCGGAAGCGTGCTCACCGTCGCCTGGGGTGGGGAGGCCGTCATGCTACTGGCCGCCGGCTTTGCCCTGCGCGACCGCGTCCTCCGCCTTTCCGGCCTGGCGCTGTTTCTGATTTGCACGCTGAAGCTCTTCTTCTGGGACCTGCGCAATCTGGAAACCCTGCCGCGCATCGTCAGCTTCATCGCTCTCGGACTGCTGCTGGTCGCCGTCAGTTGGGTCTACACCCGCTTCCGCGATCAGGTCCAGAAGTTTCTGTGACGCGAGGGGACAGGCGCAAGGTATGTTCGTTCTCGTCATTGCGGCACCGTGATAGGGCCAGTAGCTTGCTGTGCTGGCAAAACTTAACTCAATGAGGCACAGGCAAGCGAGAGGGACAACGGGCTGGAAGTCTCGATGCCGAGCCGGTTCAGAGCTAAAGGACATATTGACTGGCGGTTTAGTTTTAGCTAAAGTAGTAAACGTGCTAGCATAGCGGCGCAAATGGCCGCATTTTCCTACACGGTTCGGCTGGTTGACGGGGTTAAGTCGTCGCCCCGTCGCGCGATTGCATTCTTGGCGTGTTCGGGGGATAGGGGCATCGATGCTGGCGTGGTGTTTGGCGGGCTCAAACAGAAGAGAGAACGCGAGGTGAGGAGTCGCTTCGACTATTGGATCGATGGATCGAGGGCCGACAGGTGGTTTCATGGATGGCCGAACGATGCCAACTACAGGCAGTGTTTTGTCTTCAAGTGGAAGGACAGTAATCGGCACCATCGGCTCTATGGTTTCCTCTGCAATACACAGCCGGTCACGAACCCGCCTTTTCAATTATGCGTTCTTGTTTCCCATGCAATGAAGACAACATGGGAAACGGACCCGCGTGAACTTGACGGTGCTAATTCCTTGCGAGCGAATCCGGCTGTCCGCGCGGCCATCGCTCAACTGTATCCTGAGTTTAAAGCAGATAAGAATCCATGGGTCATCTAACGAAGCATTGGACGGAAAGAAGCATAGAAGATTTCCTTTATCGGGTTGGTTTCGACTTCGTTCAGCAGATTGAAGAGTTGATGAAGCCATCTGGAACGAGCCAAACTGAACTAGCGAAGAAATTAGGGGTGACCGAGGGTCGCGTCTCCCAGGTACTCAATAACCCTGGGAATTTGACGCTGCGAAAGGTTATTGAATACGCGCGGGCTCTCCAGAAGAAAGTAGCGATTGTAGTTTATGACGACGGCGACCCCGACAACGCGAACGGACCCGTCAACGCGGAGGTTTTCGCGCGATGCTGGGATCGGTCTGGAAAGCCCTCCGACTTTTTTGCGTTGGATGATGACATGAGCCGCGTGGCGACTATCGCATCAGTAATGCCCGCCGGAACTTCCTACAGGCTACCGGATCGTGTCACTCCTCGGTTCGGCAACATCATGCGCCAGCAGACCCAAAACGACGCAAACAGTATCGGAGAGAAGGCCCAATCCGCCGTGTCATCATTCAAACCGCCGGACATGAATTCCCCTGGATCAATGGCTTCTGGAAGCCATTATCTGTAAAGTGCTCCCCTGTGAGGTCCCATGACGAAAACAGCAGTCAGGCAACCTGATCAAGGAACGCCTGATCTAGTATCAAAGACCGTTGAGTCAAAGAATGGGGTTCAACGATTCTATTCCAACAATATCGACGCACTGTGGACTCCACACGACGTAAGTGTGAAGTTCAGCGTGCTAACTACAATCAAGGAGGCCACGGATACTTCTCCTCGCACACACACGTACGACGAGCTTGCGATAGTTACTGTTGCATGGACGGAAGCCAAGGCGCTCGCCCGAATGCTCAATGACATCATTGGCCGGTACGAGAAGCTCAATGGCGAGATCAAGATCGGAACAATCCCATAACGGCAGAGCGCCTGTGGCCAACCTCCCCAGGGTTCTGCATGCGGAGTTCGAGGCCGTCACTGCGGCGCTACTCAGCACGCGCCAAAGCCCAGCGACTGCAATCGACCCCGCCGCGATCGGCGCTTTACCCATGGCCACGCGCGGCGCCGACCGATACTTCGAGCTCAAATCGCAGATCCATCGCAAGCTCATCGGCGTGCTCAATCTGGAGCGCGCTTCGTCCATCCCCAAGGACCGCATCCGCGCCGAGATCGGCCGCGTAGTGGAGCGCCTGCTGGACGAAGAGCGCGTCCCCATGACCACCGCCGAGCAGACCAAAATCGTCGAGGAAGTGCTCGACGAGGTGCTGGGACTCGGCCCGCTCGAAACCCTGCTCAAAGAGCCCAGCATCAGCGATATCCTGGTCAATCGGTATAACAAGGTATTCATCGAGCGCAACGGCAAGCTCTCCGAAACCGCCGTCCGCTTCAAGGACGATGCGCACCTGCTGCACATCATCGAAAAGATTGTCTCCCAGGTGGGCCGGCGCATCGATGAAGCCCAGCCGATTGTGGACGCGCGCCTGCAGGATGGCTCGCGCGTCAACGCCATCATTCCGCCCTTGGCGCTGGACGGCCCCTGCCTCAGCATTCGCCGCTTCGGCCGCCAC
>JAPKZC010000556.1 GCA_026394025.1 Candidatus Solibacter sp. | reverse complement strand
GGCGCCGCCAGTTCCGACGGCACTACGCACCGCATTTGATCGCCTGGAATCGGAAATCCAAGCCTGTTGCGAACGCGAGCGCCTTATTGCCTAAACTTGACGCATTCGAATTACAATTTCTTAGACAAGGACTCTAGCGGGCCACGGACACGCTGGTGGTGCGTGCCGGGTACGGCATCACGTATGACCCGGTCAATCTGGCCCGCAACAGCTATCTCAACTGTGCGGAGATCACTTCCTACTCGGCCAGCGGCGTAAACAGTTTTCAGCCGGTCACGACGCTCACGCAGGGCATCCCGGACATCCCGGCTCCCGCCTACGGCAACGGCATCGTCCAATTACCGAAGAACGTCGCCGTCAAACTCGTGGACCCGGAATTCAAGCGCAGCTACATCCAATCGTGGAGCCTGGTTGTGCAGAAGCAACTCACCAGGGACTGGACGGCCGAGGCCGGCTACGTGGCAACGCGCACGATTCATGAGCAGTTCCAATGGATTGCCAATTACGCTCCGATCGGGACCGGCAACGCAGGACTGGCGCTCAACCAGCGCTTCGGCCGCACGGCCTCCACGATCTTGCTGACGGACATCGGCCATGCTGCCTACGATGGGCTGCAGACCTTTCTGGAGCGCCGTTTCGCCCGCGGCTACCAGGTGCGGTTCACCTACACATGGTCCAAGGCGATCGGCACCTGCTGCGGCACCATCGGTCTGGATACCATTCCAATCAATTTGCCGGAAGCCTTTGGTCTGATGCGCGCCCCGCTTGGCTTCGACCGTACCCACAAACTCACCGCCTCCGGCACCTGGGAGTTGCCCTTCGGCAAGGGTCAGAAACTTGCGACAGGCGGCGTCGCGGCAAAATTGCTAGGCGGATGGAAGTTCGGCGGAATCGTAGCGGCCTACACCGGGACGCCTTTCACGGCATCCGCGTCGGGGACTTCACTCAACACGCCAGGTGTTCGGCAGCAGGCGGACCAGGTGAAGTCCGATGTGGCGAGACTCGGACAGGTCTACGGCTGGTTTGATCCACTGGCGTTTGCCCCGCTCACAGAGACCCGTCTTGGAACGTCGGGCTTCAACATCCCGCGGGGACCAGGCGTAATCAACATGGACTCCAGCGTAGTGCGCACCTTCCGCATCAACGAGCGAGTCGGGCTCAACTTCCGCGCCGAGGCGCTCAATACGAACAACACACCGCACTTCGCTAATCCTGGGGCAAACGTGTCCAACATGCAGGTGCTGTCGAACGGCGCGGTCCAACTGAACGGGTATACTCAGATCACGGGAGCGGCCAGTCGCGGTACCGACGGTATGGACAAGCGGTTCTTCCGCCTCTCCCTGAAAGTGACCTTCTAACGACGCGCCGGAACAAACGCCATGGTAGTCAATCGCAACCTTCAGTTGGCCGCAGTCATTCTGATGGCGCAGTGGGGATACGCTTCGGCTTCGCCGGTTGACGGAGCCCGTCCTATGCTTTGGGGCGACACATCCGCAACCGGAAAGCCGTTTTCCAAGGATCCGTCGGTGATCCGCTTCGGAGGGCGGTACCTGTTGTACTACTCGATTCGGGGCGCCGATCCGCGCTCGGCCGACGGCTGGATGATAGGGATCGCCGAGAGCCACGAGCTGATCCAGTGGCGCCGCGTCGGACAGGTGTTGCCGGGAGCTGCCTATGAGAGCAAGGGACTGGCTGCGCCGTTCGCCAAGGTAGTCGATGGCAAAGTGCATCTCTTCTACCAGACCTATGGAAACGGACCGAAGGATGCCATCTGCCACGCCGTTTCGGCGGACGGGCTAACGTTCGAGCGGGACCCCAGCAATCCAATCTTCCATCCTACGGGGAATTGGAACTCGGGACGCGCGATCGACGGCGAGGTGGTCCGCGATGGCGGCCGATGGCTGCTTTATGCTGCTACGCGCGATCCGCAATCCAAAGTACAGATGGTTGTCGGCGCAGTTTCAAACGGGGGATTCGATCGCGAGTCCTGGAAGATGCTGGCCGACCAACCGATGCTCCAGCCGGAACTGCCTTGGGAGAAGGATTGCATCGAAGCACCCGCCCTGATCCGGCATGGGGACTGGCTCTACATGTTCTATGCCGGAGCCTATAACGCCGCACCGCAGCAAATCGGCGTGGCCCGCAGCCGGGACGGCATCGGTTGGCAGCGAATCGGGGCGGAACCATTCCTGCGCAACGGGAAACCCGGCGAATGGAATTCGTCGGAATCCGGCCACCCCGGTATCTTCGTGGATGACGACGGACAGACCTACATGTTTTACCAGGGCACCAGCGACAAAGGCCAGACTTGGTTGCTCTCGTTCGTGCGCATCGGCTGGCGC
>JAPKZC010000144.1 GCA_026394025.1 Candidatus Solibacter sp. | reverse complement strand
CCGGCGGCTGGGGCAGACCATCCTGATGATCACGCATAATCCCGAGGCCGCGGCCTACGGCGATTCTACGGTCCACATGCGGGACGGCCGGATCACGGAGAGGACGTAGCGCCCCGTTATGCCTGCCGCGCCAGTTCCAGGTTGCGGGCCTTCATCCAACGCAGGCGGCTCTGGTGCTCCTGGTAGAGGGTTGTGAAGCCGGCCCAGTAGTAGCCGAAAACGAACAGCGCCAGGAACGGAATGGAGAGGAAGTTGTACGTGGTAATGGCGAAGACCACCATGCCCAGGAAGTACGTCCCGACGGCGATTTCCAGATAAGGCAACCAGCCGCTGCGCGCCCGGTACTGCTTGTTTTCCAGCTTCATGGGACGCTCGCCAATGGCGAATTTCGGGGTGCGCACAAAGCTGGTCTCCACGCCGAACAGGGCTTCCAATACGGCGCGCGTATTGATGATCGTGAGACCCACCCCGACCGCCATCAGCATGGGCAGCATGAAAATCGAGCGCTTCCAATTCCTGGGGTAGAGCTCGCGTTGCGCCACCACGTAAAACAACGATATCGACCAGAATGACGCCACAATCAGCGGCAGATCCAGAAACATCATCTGCCACACGCCCATGTAGAAGCGCACAATCATCACCGGCAGCATCAGCGCCGAGACCACGATCATCAGCGGGTAGGTGATATTGGGCGTGAGGTGCATGAAGGCTTCCACCTTGATGCGCCGCGAGATGGGCGCTTTCAGGATGGAGGGCAGCAGTTTCATGGCGACCTGGGTCAAGCCCTTGGCCCAACGCGACTGCTGCACCTGGAAACCGTGCATTTCGACCGGCAGTTCCGAGGGGCAATCCAGGCCGGGGACGTACATGAAGCGCCAACCCTTCAGTTGCGCGCGATAGCTGAGGTCGGAATCCTCCGTGAGCGTATCGTGCTGCCAGCCGCCGGCATCGGCGATCATGGAGACGCGCAGAATGCCGGCCGTGCCATTGAAGTTGAAGAAGTATCCCGCACAACTCCGCGCGCCGTGCTCCAGAATGAAGTGGCCATCGAGCAGCATGCCTTCCACTTCGGTGAGGAAGTTGTAGTCGCGGTTGAGGTAGCTCCAGCGCGTCTGTACTACGCCTACGGTGGGATCCGTGAAGTAGTGGATGGTGCGCGTGAGGAAGTCCGTAGGTGGGATGAAATCGGCGTCGAAGACCGCCACCATTTCACCGGTGGCGGTCTGCAACCCTTCCTGGAGCGCTCCCGCTTTATACCCGTGGCGATTCGCACGGTGGTGGTACTCAATGGGGTAGCCGAGCGTGCGGTAGCGTTCCACGAGGGCGCCGGCAAAGGGAGCGGTGTCGTCGGTGGAATCGTCCAGCACCTGGATCTGCAGCAACTCCCGCGGGTAATCCATCTTCACGGTTTCTTCGATCAGGCGTTCCACCACGTAGCGCTCGTTGTAGAGCGGCAGTTGGATGGTGACGCGGGGCAGTTGCGTGAATCGCTTCGCCGGTTCGACGGTCTTCTTCTTTTTGTGCTTGAAATACGTGCGGATAATGTCGTAGCGGTGCAAGCCGTAGACGGAGAGGATGATCAGTACAGTGAAGTAGGGGATCAGCATCGCCCAGTCGAACCACGCCAGCTGATGAATTCCAGCGAACGGGTTGTTGAGGATGTTCTGGATCAGCCGTTCCGTGGGAGAACGGTTTACCAGCAACGCCAGCAATAAACTAGACGACATAGAAAAAACCGGTACCGGCCCGGTCTATCGGAGCATAACAATATTAACAAATCTGATACCCTTCGCGTGAACCCGATGTCTCGTCATGGTATATTTTGCGTCGGTATGAGTCCAGACCGTTACAGAAACCGCCTGCCGCTTGCCGCCGTCCTTTTAGCCCACGGGTGCGGGCCGCAACAGCCGCGGATCAACGCTGGTGTCCAATCAACACATGGGCACCTATCCGGCGGCAGCCTACACCAAAGCACATGAAGCAAGCCCTACTATATGCCGCCGCGACACTTCAATCGGGGCGCGACCCTCGCTCGTCCACCTGGCTGGGCGCCGCGGTGAAAAACATTGCCGGCATGGGGGAGGTCTCCGCGTCGGGGCTGCCGGGCGAGATCGGGATACTGGATGGCCCCCATCGCGGTGGGATCGTTGTAGCAGAAAACGCCGTCGGGCGGGAATTCCAAGGCCAGCAATTTCTTCATGGCCTCGTAGCCCGAACGGTCGGACTCTTCGTCTCCGCGGTTCGCGGTCAGTCCCCGGGTTTACGGTAGACCACACCCTCCTTCATCACAAAGCGGACATGTTCCACCTGCCGTATGTTCTCCTCGGGATTGCCGGGGCAGGCGACGATATCGGCGAGTTTGCCGGCTTCGAGCGACCCGGTGCGGTCAGCCACGCCCAGCAGTTCCGCATCCAGGGAAGTGCCGGCCTTGAGCGCGTCAATGGGTTTCATCCCGAGGTCCACCAGAAGGTGAAACTCTTCGGCGTTGCGGCCGTGGGGATAGACGGCGGCATCGGTGCCAACGGCCACCTTCACGCCGCGGGCGATGGCTTTGCGCACGGTGGCGTCAAGCGAGGCGATGGCCTGGCGGGCTTTTGCGGCAACCACCGGGGGCAGGTAGCCATCGGTGAGACTTTCTTTGAGGCCCTCGGCGGCCATGAGTGTGGGGACGAAGTATGTGCCGCGGGCTTTCATCATATCGAGGGCTTCGTCGTCGAGGAAGCTGCCGTGCTCGATGGAGTCAATGCCGGCGCGGATGGCGAGCTTGGCGCCACTGGCGCCGTGGGCGTGGGCCGCGGTCTTGCGGCGCAGGGCGTGAGCTTCGGCCACCAGCGCGTCGAGTTCGGCCTGGGTGAGTTGGGGTGTATCGACGTCGTCGGTCAGCGAGAGCACGCCGCCGGTGGCGCATGTCTTGATCACGTCGGCGCCGTGTTTGATGTTGTAGCGCACCGCCTGGCGGGCCTGGTCGGGGCTGTTGATGACGCCGTCTGTGATGCCGGTTTCGCGACCGAAGATATTCGGGGCGAATCCCGCGGAAGGGTCGCAATGTCCGCCGGTGGCGCCGAGGGCGTTGACGGCAACCAGCATGCGCGGGCCGGGGATCTTGCCGGCGGCGATGGCGTTACGCAGGCCGACATCGATGTAATCGCCCGCCCCCACATCGCGCACCGTGGTGAAGCCGGCCATCAGGGTACGCCGCACGATATCCACGGCATCCAGCGTGCGCTCCGGGATGTTCTTCTTGAGGCCCTCCAATTCCTGTACGCGGTAGTCGCGCTCATAGGGGGAAGTGAGGTGCGTGTGCGCGTCGATGAAGCCGGGGAGAAGGGTGGCGTCGCCGAGATCGATGGTTTCGGCCCCGGCAGGGATGGCTGCCTTGGCGCCGGTGGCGGCGATCCTACCGTTGGTGACCACGATGAGGCCAGGGGAGGCTACGTGATCGCTCTTGCCATCGAACATGTGGGCTGCTTTGAGGACGTAGGTCTTGTCGGCGGCGGAAAGCGAGAAGGCGAGGGCCAGTAGCGCGAGCGAGGTTCGGTGCATCTGTAGATTCTACCGCGGCCTCCACCGCACTCACGCGCGCAGCTCCAGCTAGAGCGGCGCGCGTCAGCAAGCGGTTTCCCTGTACGCCACCGTATTTCTGAATCGCGGTATTTAGGGCGGGTCGGCGGGTCTACGGGTCGATAGTGGTGAGTTCGCCGAAGCGGTGGCCCAGATCGCGCAGATAGCCTTCGATGGTGGACGTATAGCCGAAGAAGAAGCGCGCCATGAAGCGGAAGATCACGTTATAGATCTCGCCGTCCTCGGTGATGCACACCACGCTCCCCTCGGCGGTGGGGAAGATCTCGATGGTCCACGTGCCGCCGAAGGCCAGGTTCTTTTCCGCGATGCGGGTGACGCGGCGCCAGGGCATTTTGTCCTCCACCAGTTCGTAGGTGACTTTGTGGCCGTGGCTGTCCTGCTCCCACCACTGTTTGCGGCCCTCGCGGTCGGGCAGGTCGCCGGAGGCTTTGACGTCGCTGCGCCAGTCCAACGGGCCGGCCAGCGTTAGGTAGATGGCTTCGGGTTTCTGCCGGTAGCGCGCCTGGCGAGTGACGCGATGATCGCGCGGGAGCATGGCGCCAATCAGAGCAACGATGGCGGCCAGCAGTGCGAGCCCCCCGCCGACGAAGTATATCCATTTCATGCAACACCTCCGCCGGCCTCTTTCTTCGCGGGCGTGATATCGGTCACCGGAAGGTCCCAGTGAGCCAGCAAGATCTCAAACCGCCGCTGCACCTCATCAATCCTCCGACGATCCGTGAATTGGATTCTAACACCACGTGCCGCCCCGCTCTCTTCGTCGCCGGCTTCCCTACTGCCAGCGCTTGAGCCCGGGGATGTGGCTGGTGAAGCAACGGGCCAGGAAGCCGGGGAAGTGCATCTCCTTGAGCTTGCCTTGCACCAGTTCTACCATCTGGGTCACCGTCATTTCCGGCTGGGTGAACGCGCCGTTTCGGTAACAGTGGCTGCAATACTCGCCTGCTTGCGGCCCCCCGCTTCCGTACCGCCGCCTTCCAGGTCCTTCGACAGCGGCATCCCGCAACTCTGACAGAATGGGCCCTTGGGTCCGAACATGAAGAGGTGCCTCCAGACTGGCAGCATATGCCACAAGCGGGGCAGGTGTCAAAGCCGGGATTTCGGGATGCTCCTCCCCGTGCGCAGTACCCACACTCGAGCCGCCGTCTTTTATCGCCGCGGCGGGTCTTCGGTTGTCGGAGCCAACTAGATATCCTGAAATCCAGAGCCATCCGAGGGATCTGCTGATTATAGCGCCTTCATGGCATCGCCCTGCTCTGCTGCCTTGCGGCATCAGGTCGTCTGATCGTTGTTCAGCAAACAAGATTGACACCTACACACGCCGCAGCAGCATGGCGGAATTTTTGCTCCCGAAGGCGATGCAGTTGGCGATGGCATGCTCCACGTGGAGCTTGCGCCCCTTGTCGGGCACGTAATCCAGATCGCAGTTGGGGTCCGGCTCTTCCACATTAAGCCTGGGCGGCACCACGCCGTCGCGCATCGCGCGCAGCGTCGCGGCGATACCTGCCGCGCCGCAGGCGCCCT
>JAPKZC010000467.1 GCA_026394025.1 Candidatus Solibacter sp. | reverse complement strand
GCGACCTCGAATTCTGCGCGCGCCGGCGGGGTTTGGGCAAGTGCCACGACCGAACCGGCGACAAACAACACTACACTGCGCATCACTCTCATAAAATGAGATACGCGTTCCGGGGGCAAAAAGATCCAGGAATTACACAGGCCGCCTCGGGCGCTGCCTGGCGGAGATCGAACGGATCACAAGCCGGCCCGGCGCGGCTGGGTCGATGCCTACTTCGGCGCGCTGCAAGGCCTTGGAAATCAGGTGCTGGATGGCCGGTTGATCCAGGTCCGCGGCGGACGCGAGCACGATGTGGCGCACCACCTTGCCGCTGCCCTTGAGAAGTTGTTTCGGGTCCGGCAGCCCGACGCCCTGGAGGAAGAACAACGTGACCCATCGCGGGTAGAGCGCGAGAGAGAAGATCGCTTCCGAGGCCCGCTCGGACGGGCCGAAGCCGATCACCAGCGCGTTGTAGTTGTCATACACCAACTGCACCGCGCCAGGCAGCCGGGTCCGCATCTTCGCGAGGCAAGCGAGGGCGAGAGTCGCGATGGCGGGCGCGTACTTATCGAGGAAGGCGTCAAGTTGGGTTTCGGGCGAATCGACTTTCGGAGTGGGCTTGCGCGTTGCCATTACAAGAGTATAGAACTCCGGGCTCAGGCATAATGGAGGGGAGCAAGCATGGGCCACACGTTACAACTCGGTGACGCACAGGTGGATGAGAACAAATTGGCAGACCTTTGCCGACGCTACGGCGTCAGCGAACTCTGCCTGTTTGGATCAGCCGTGCGCGGGGAGATGCGGCCCGGCAGCGATATCGACATCATGGTTGAGTTTGACCCAGGCGCACGGATTGGGTTGCTCAAGTTCGAGTCCCTGAGCGAGGATTTGGAAGCATTGGTTGGGCGCAAGGTCGATCTGGTTACGAAGCGCGGCCTGAAGACATGGATACGCCCGCGAGTTCTCAAAGAGGCTCGGATTGTCTATGCGGCATGAGGCCTCTTTCCGGTAGCGTTGAGAGTAAGAGCTTGGTGAAATTGTTCATGATTTCCCGATACAGGGAACGACGCAGCTCATTGCGCTTCAGGTGCCGCTGAAGATAGGCTTTCACCGGCTCCGTAACACAGGCTGGCTCACCCCTGCGACTGCCGGTACGCCGGACGTCAACGCGGAGCTGCTCGGCGGCACGGCGCAGACGGGTCGGGATATCGGAGCGAGCCTGGAGACCGCGTCGGTGACGGCGGACGTGGGGATTACGCAGGCAGGGCCGATAAGGTGTGGAGAATGACGGCGCGGACACTCTCCGCTGCCGGAGTCCAGGCGATCTGGGATGCGCTCACGTCGGCGTTGACGACAGCGGGCAGTATCGGCAAGTGCATCGCGGATTTGCTGACGGGAGATGCCTACGTGCGAATCGGCGCGGCAGACGCGGGCCTGACGGCGTGATCTCGGCAAGTTTGGGGCGGGGCGACCGTGGATAGGTCCGCGTTGCGTTTAGTTTTGGGGCTCTTCCGCATCAGTTTGAAGGAGTAAGTGGGCCGATTCGTAGTAGCCTTGGCCATCGGCAGCGACCACCCTCACTGTTAGGGTGTGGGTGCCGGGCGCCAAGTGGCCGGCTGGGAAACTGAAGGTAAATCCGGATTTCAGGTATCCAGGCTGGTGGAAATACTCGGCGACGTCTGGCCGGTCCCCTCCGTGCGCGGTTTGGTAGGGACTCCCGTCGATGGCTATATCAATACTCGACGCAACCTTGCCGCCCGGACTGTCGATAGCCCACCCGAGAAGGGTTAAGGCGTCTCTCATCCGGACGGCGATCGTTGAGATGGCCTTTCCAAATGGCTCCCAGACGCCTTGAAGTATTTCCAAATTGAACACCGGTACGCCATTCAACTTTGGCAGTCCTGCGGTGCGACCCTGCGGGGGCATCGGAACCTGTAACCGGAATTGCCTAACGGGCGGCACGAAAACCGGAACCGGAGACGCACCCAGCCACCATGGGCTTTCGGCACACTACCGCGTCGTGGAGGAAGTTCAAACCCTGTTCCTCGATATTCAGGATTTCGAAGTAGTTCGACCAGTGCTTTCTTACGTAATCGAACGTGTGGTAGGTAAGTCGATAGAAGTCCGGAAGACCGTCGGTCTTGGCGCCGAGATACGAGGGCCACTTCTCGTCGGCTTGACCGACATAAAAGAACCCCTTCTTCACGACGGCGGCTTCCAGTTCCGGCGGTAACATGCCGTGGATGCGCGGGCCGTGAATGGTAGTCAGTAGCAGGCCACCCGGTTTCAGAATGCGTCGCAACTCGGCCAGCCAGGCGTCCTGGTTATCCTCGGGAAGGTGCGTGAATACGGAAATCGCGTAGACGAGATCGAAACTGTTACCGGCATATCGCGTCGGCGGTAACGGTTCGTTCGAATCGAAAGTGGCCGCGGAGCCGAAGTTTTCGCGGCACCATTGTACGGCTTCCTTATCGATGTCCGAGCCATAGAGCCTGCCCGGCAAACCCTCGTGATAAAGCGCAAGGAGTACACGCCCGCAGCCGCATCCGAAGTCGAGAATACTCTGCAACTCGTCAAAATCCGTGCCTCGGTGCTGGAGGAGAGCGTGCATCTGGGCCACGGCGGTTTGTCCGGTGGGGTAGAACGACATGTCCACGGCACGGCTGCCGCCAACCCGAACCATTAGGTGATCCGGCGTGCGCGGCTTGGCCACGGGTTTTGCGGCGCTGCCAAATACCCTATCCACCCACTCCTGGCTGACGATGTACTCGAAAGCGCGCTGCTCGAATTCGGTTTCCACAATTACAACGACCGCAAACAGATGCCGCGAGTAGCGGGCTTCGCCGTTTCGATAGAGCTCGGAGAAATCGACTGGGCACTCGTACCTGACCGCCTTCAATTCGGGGTAGCACGCGTCGATGTACTGAGCGTCCTTAACTGCCGTCGGCAGGGTACAACCGGCAATTCGTATTTCGACAGACTTCGGCCGCTTTTCGGCATTGCACCAGCCCTTCAGTGTGATCGACACGTCATCGGGACTAAGGGTTTCAGGCGCGTCTAGAGCGATCATGGGTGGAGTCCTAATCCTAGCACTAGCGGGATCAAATCTCCACCATCAAGGCCCCGTAGACCCCGGGGACGTGAGCGCGCAGCCAGGCACGGTACTGGACCTCTCGCCGTACCGTGGGACTGTGTTGCACCGCAATTTCGGCGCAGTATCGTATTGCGGCCCATGGGTTCCCAGCGCTCGATCTTTTCAGAGATCGCGTCGATTCGGAGGACCGGGGCCGCACCACTGATCGTTCAATGTCGAGGGTGAATTGGCAGCGATCCAACACGACCGCATTCCGCGAGCCATCCAATACTTCTCGATGGCAGCGCCGGTGTAGTGGCGCCAGTGACTGGCGGCGATCTCGCGCGCCTCGCCGATACTGACCGCCACCCCTACCGCGCGGTAGCCGCCGGCGGCGTACACCGCGACCAGGATCGCCAGCCCCAACTCGGTGTCGTCCTTGATCTCGATTCGCCGATACGCTGAGTGGATTCCGCCAGGGTTTGGAGACTGCGCAGAACAGCGTCCTGAATCAGTTCCGATGCTCGAAAAGCATCCTCACCGTTCTGGCAATACTGATCGATGCGCCGGACGCAATCGAGGACGTGATGGATGTAGAGGCGGTCGTCACTCACAAGGGAATCGCCTCATGAAGAACGCGGTCCCGAATCAGCGGGTGGAGAGTACTCTCTTCAGCGATGTCCACTCGACGGCCCAGTTCCTCTTCCAGATCGGCAAGCAGTCCCCCGGGGAACCACGGCGGTGTACGCGGACCTGCGTCGATCAGTAGATCGAGGTCGCTGTCCTCACTTGCGTCGCCCCTTGCAAAGGAGCCGAAGACACGTACACGCTGAACGCCGTGCCTGGCGGCGATGACGAGAATGGCGGTGCGCCTGTCCTTGCCCAACGCTTCAAGTGTCATGCATTCCCATTCTCGCACCAGCGGCGATATCCCGTACGTGCGGTATCCGCCCCTATTCGCCCAAGAACACGCGATCCAGTTCTCGGGTGATGGCCTCGGGCATGGGGGCGAGTGTGCCCACGGTATGACAGTTGATGATGGCTTCAGCGGTGGATTCCAGAACTTCCAGGCGGTCGAAAGCCTCCAGAATATCGCCGCCGGTGACCAGCACTCCGTCGTTTTCCAGTAGCGCGGCGGGACGGCGCGGGGACATGGCGGCGGCGAGCGCTTGGGTGTCGGAGAACTGCAAGCCGTAGGGGAAGCGGGTCACCTCGCGGATTACGATATAGCTTTCCGGTATGGTGCGGGTGTCCAGCGGCACGCCGGTAACGCTGAACGCGGTGGCGTTCACGGGGTAGGCGTTGACGATGGCGCGGATGGCGGGATGCTGCCGGTAGATCTCCTCATGGAGGCGCGCGGCGCGGCTGGGGATGCCGCCGGCTTCGCAATCGCCGTTGCGGACGAGCACAAGTTCGTGAACGTCCATGGTGCCGCGGTCTTGCCGGTAGGGAGTGATCAGGAAACTCTCGCCATCCACGCGCGCCGAGAAACTGCCCTGCGTGCTGATGAACAGGCGTTGACGATAGGCGCGGCGCACGAACTCGGCCAGGCGCGCGCGGATTTCCTTTTCGTGGGTATTGGGTTCGTGGTGCGGGAAAGCGGTCCACTCGGGGGCGGAATCGCGCGCGGTGGCAATCTCGGCATCGGTGAGGTAGCGCACATCGCCCAGCATGCGCGCTTTGATGATGGTTTTGGCGGTGAATTCCGACGTCTCGAAGCGGCGGAAGGCTTCCTACAATTTGGCGCCGCCGGTGACGGCGCCGTGATTTTCCAGTAGTACGCAATCGAAGCCCTGGCCGAAGACGGTGGCGACGTTGCGCCCCAAGGCGAGGCTGCCCGGCAGTTCGTAGGGCGCAAAACCGGCCTCGCCGCAGACCAGGCGCGTCTGATGAAAGAGGTGCGTGTCGGGAACCTGGTGCACCAGGCTGAAGGCTACCAGCGCGGCCGGATGGGCGTGCACGACACTGCGGATATCGCGGCGGTGGCGGTAAATCTCCTGGTGGAAGGGTAGTTCGGAGGACGGACGATGGGGTCCTTCGACCCTGCCATCGGCGCGCACGCAGACGATGTCCTCGCGGCGCAAGCTGCCTTTGTCGAGGCGGGCGGGGGTGATCCAGATATCGCCGTTCTCTTCGCGGATGGAGAGATTTCCGCCCGATGTCGTGGTCATGCGGTAGCGGTAGATGCGTTGAATGGCTTGAAGAATCTCGTCGCGGGGATGGATGAAGGAGACGGCGGAGCGCATACTTCACATTTTCGCCCAAAAGGCGTTTGGACATGTGGAACGGCTGTCGATGGCGGTGTCCTATGGGACGGCGCGATACGCTCGAATTCCGCGGTTTGGTGTTTTGGACGACAGAACGGCGGGCGCAGGCACGAAAGTATTTGACGGGACGCAGCTCCTGGGTCAATCATGGGGTTCACCACGGAGAAGGAAGGGAATACCATGTTTGCACGCACCGGCCTCGCCGCCATGCTTACGCTGCCGGCCTTTCTGGCGCAATCCGCGGAACCGCCCAAGTCCTGGATCGACCCGGACACCGGCCATCGCGTGGTGCGCCTGACCAGCGAACCCAACAGCGCCAGCCTGTACTTCAATCAGAACGGCTACACGGCGGATGGCAAGAAGATGGTCTACACCACGCCGGAAGGCATCAGCGCACTTGACCTCGCAACGGGCGCCGCCAAGAGCGTGGTGAAGGGACGGGTGCAGGTGATCGTCACGGGGCACAAGACGCAAAACGTGTACTACCGCAAGGGCGAGGAGATCTTTGCGACCAACGTGGATACGCTCGAGACACGGCGCATCGCGAAGCTGCCGGTGCGCGGATCCGTGGCCACGGTGAACGCCGACGAGACGCTGCTGGCGGGCACGTACATCGAAGGCGACGGGCAGGATTTTGCGGGGCGGAATCCGCCGCCGGGCCAGGCGCCGCCGGCGCCGGCGTCGACCGCGGGTCAGATCCACCCTCTCGAACAGGCGTTGAATAAGGGGCAGATGATGGAGCAGCGGCTGGCGGCGCGCCTGCCGATGGCGATGTTCACCATCAATGCGGCCACCGGCGACGTGAAGGTGATCCATCGCGCCACGGACTGGTTGAATCACCTGGAGTTCTCGCCGACCGACCCGAACCTGCTGATGTTCTGCCACGAGGGTCCCTGGCACAAGGTGGACCGCTTGTGGACTATACACGCGGATGGCAGCCACATCGTCAAGGTGCACAGCCGCACCATGGCGGGAGAAATATGGGGGCACGAATTCTGGAGCCACGATGGCAAGACCATCTGGTACGACTTGCAGACTCCGCGCGGCGAGGATTTCTGGCTGGCGGGCTACCACGTGGAAAGCGGCGAGCGCACGCAGTATCACTTGCAGCGCGACGAGTGGTCGATTCACTTCAACGTGACGACGGACGGCAAGTTATTCTGTGGCGATGGCGGCGACCCCGGGCAAGTGGCGAGGGCCAAGGACGGCCGGTGGATTTATCTCTTCCGTCCGGAGGCAATCAAGTTCCAAGGCCAGCTTAACGAGAAGGAGTTCGTGCAGCCCGGCGTGCTGCGCGCGGAGAAACTGGTCAATATGGCGAAGCACACGTACCGGCTGGAGCCGAATGTCAGCTTCACACCGGACCAGAAGTGGGTGGTGTTCCGTTCCAACATGTTCGGCGATACGTACACCTTTGCGGTAGAGGTAGCGAAGGCGCAATGAAACCGGCTTCGAAGTTCCTCATGGCAGAGGCGACTGCTCCCTGGCGCGGCGAAGCCGGAACCAAACAGGAAGTCGATTCACCGCAGAGACGCTGAGAGCGCAGAGATAAGCGCAGAGAAAGCCAAAAACAAGCTGCACGGCGGAGCGGGATTCACGGGTCGGCCGGATAGTTACTAAGGGCCGCGGCTCAGATCTATGTTGGCGATCTTCTGAAGAGGAAGACATATGAAACTGCTATTCACGGTGTTCACGGTAACTCTTCTGGCATCGGTTGCCGCCTGGGGGCAGAAGTTCGACCTAAGCAGCGGGAAAGCGGAATCATATTCCGCCGAGCGGGGGTACGGCTTCGAAGAGGGCGCCACGCTCAAACCTGGCTCCGGTTCCGTTTTTTGCGAGAAGGCTCCCTTCTATTTTTCGGTGCGGGTTCCGGATGAAGGCAACTACCGCGTCACTGTCACGCTGGGCGACGGCGAGGCGGCAACCGTGACGACCATCAAGGCGGAACTACGGCGCCTGATGGTGGAGAAAGTGGAGACCAGGCCGGGGGAGTTCGTCAGGCGTACGTTCCTGGTGAACACGCGGACGCCGAAGATGGCGGACGGCGTTGAGGTACGGCTGAAGGATCGCGAGAAAACGTCGGAGGCTTGGGCGTGGGACGAGCGGATCACGCTGGAGTTCAGCAACGCGCATCCCGCGGTGAGCGCCATCGAGATCGAAAAGGCGGAAGTCCCCACTCTGTATATCGCGGGCGATTCCACGTCCACCGACCAGGGCCGCGAGCCGTTCAACAGTTGGGGGCAGATGCTGCCGCGCTTCTTCCGGCCGGAACTCGCCGTGGCCAATCACGGGGAGAGCGGGGAATCGCTGCGCAGCTTCGTGGGCGAGCGGCGGCTGGCGAAAGTGATGAGTGTCATCAAGGCGGGCGACTGGCTGTTGATCCGGATGGGGCACAACGACCAGAAGGAGAAGGGCGAGGGCGTGGGCGCGTTCACCACATACAGGGAGTCGCTCAAGCAGTTCATCGCCGAGGTGCGGGAGAAGGGCGCAACTCCCGTGCTGGTGACTCCGATGCATCGCATGACCTTCGATGCCGAGGGCAAGATCACCAACAGTCTGGGCGATTATCCCGAGGCGGTTCGCCAGACGGGTGCGGAGGAGAAGGTCGCGGTGATCGATCTGCACGCCATGAGCAAACTGTTCTACGAAGCCCTGGGTCCCAAGGAGGCGGCGAAGGCCTTCGCCGATGGCGACACCACGCACCACAATAACTACGGAAGTTACCAACTGGCAAAGTGCATCGTACAGGGAATTCGCGACGGCAAACTCGAGCTGGCGAAATACCTGGCGGAGGATGTGGCCGCCTTCGACCCGGCGCACCCCGACCCGCTGTCCCAATTCGCCATTCCGGCCGAGCCGCGCGGCACCGTGCAGAAGCCCTACGGCCAGTAGTGGCAGGCAAAAGCGCCGGCCAGACCTGTGGTACATTGGCTGCAACGCGAGGGCACCATCCAGCTGGCTGAATCCATCCAGAAGAAGTTCGCCGAGGCGCTCGACGATCTCGTCGACCAAGTGAAGAAGGACAGGTCTATCCTGGCGGCCGTGCTCTGCGGGAGCCTCTCGCACGACACGGTCTGGGCTAAGTCCGACATCGACCTGGTGCTGGTGACGATCGACGATAAGAAGCTGGAGAAGGCGAGCCTGTCGCTCTATGCCGATGGGGTAAACGTTCACGCGTTCCTGATGCCGCGGACGGACTTCCGCAAGACGGTGGAAGGGGCGGTGCGGAATTCGTTCATGCACTCGCTGCTGGCCAAGGGACGCCTGCTTTACACGCACGACGAGACCATCGCCGCGCTCTGCGCCCGGCTGCACGAAATCGGTGAGAGGGACACGCGGCTGCAACTGTTCGCGGCGGCGACGCAAGCTCTGCCGCCGATCTACAAGGCCCACAAGTGGTTCGTCACGCGCGGCGACCTCGACTACACCGCGCTGTGGATACTCTACGCGGCTACTCCCCTGGCGCGAATCGAGGTGATGGGCGCGCGCCTGCTGGCAGATCGCGAGGTGATCCCGCAGGCGATGAAGCTGAATCCGGCGCTCTTCCAGACCGTGTACACCGGAATGCTGAACGCGAAGAAGTCGCGGAAGAACGTGCAAGCGGCGCTGGACGCGATCGACGAATTCCTGGCGGAACGCGCGTCCAAGCTGTTCGAGCCGCTGCTGGAGCACTTACGAGAGGTGGGGGAAGCCCGTTCCGCCACCGAAATCGAGGCCCACTTCAAGCGCAACTTCAATGTGGAAGGAGTGACCACGGCGTGCGAGTACCTGGCGGACCGCGGGTTGATCGGCAAGGTCTCGACACCGGTGCAACTGACGAAGATGAGCAACGTAATAGTGCAGGAGCTGGCGTTCATTCACCTGGGGGAGCAACCGGATGACCTCTAGCATGGCCAAAGTGGGGGCGCGGACCACCATCGCGGTGCGCGGCGCGCGTGTCCACAACCTGAAAAACGTCAACGTGGAGATTCCGCGCGACAAGCTGGTGGTGATCACCGGTCTCTCCGGCTCCGGCAAGAGCAGCCTGGCTTTCGACACCATTTACGCCGAGGGGCAGCGGCGCTACATGGAGTCGCTCTCCACCTACGCCAAGCGGTTTGTCGCGCAGGTGGCAAAACCGGATGTGGACTTCGTGTACGGCTTGTCTCCGGTAATCTCCATCGAGCAGAAGACCATCGCCAACAACCCGCGCTCGACGGTGGGCACGATGACCGACATCGCCAGCTACCTGAACCTGCTCTACGCCACAATCGGTGTGCCGCACTGCCCCCGAACGGGCGAGTTGACCCCCAGCCGGACGTCGAGCCAGATTCTTGAAGCTATCCTCGCCTTGCCCGAAGGCACGGAGATCGAACTGCGCGCGCCGGTGTTCCAGCAATACGGGGAGGAGCTGGACTTCGTCCTCACCGAGGTGCGCAAGAAAGGCTGCCGCATCCTGATCATCGACGGCAAGCCCGTGGACATTTCCGCGGAGGTTGAGATCGACGAATCCAAGGTCAGGAATATGGATGCGGTGGTGGACCGGTTCGTGGTGGGCCGGAAGCACGAAAAGGCGATCAAGGCGGGGATCGCCGCCACGCTGCTGGTGGGCGATGGGCTGCTTCAGGTGCAGGTTGTCAAAGGAGCGGAGACCGAGCGTTTCTACCGCGCGCTGTGCAGCAAGACGCACCACTTCGTGTACGGCGACATACAGCCGGAGTACTTCATGTTCAACAACCCGGAGAGCGCGTGCCGCACTTGCGGTGGACTTGGGGTCCACAAGCTGACGCACCCGGAGTTATTGGTGCCAGACCCGCGACGCAGCATTATCGGCGGGTGTTTCGTGCGCGAGGCGTTCAAGTACAACCCGGACACGTGGGATGGGCGGGTGATGTACAGCCTGTCCAAAGCGCTCGGTTTCTCGCTCGATACGCCGTGGAATGCGCTGCCCGAGACGGTGCGGCACACGATCCTGGAAGGGCTGGATCACCGGAAGATCGGGCTCTCGGTGCCGCCGGAGGCGAAGGTGAAGCGGGAAGAGGCTGAGGGCAAACCGATCGGTTTCGGCGGGATCGCGCGGCGCATCGAACGGCATTACCGCCGCTACCGGCAGCGCGGCGAGGCCAGCTCCGGGATGGAGGCGTGGCTCGACAAGGTGATGGTGGAGCACACCTGCCCCGACTGCAAAGGGGCGCGAGTGCGTGCCACCCGGCTGCTTTTCACCATTGAGGGCAAGAGCATCCACGACGTGGGCCAACTCTTTTTCGACGAACTGTACGCGTTCCTCGGCGCCGTCAAACCGGCGGGACGCGGCGCCGATGCGGGCCGCCATGTGCTGGGCGAGGTCCGCGGCCGGCTGGAACTTCTGCTCGGCATCGGGCTGGACTATCTCAGCTTCAATCGCCGCTCTGGCACGCTTTCGGGCGGCGAGGCGCAGCGCATCCGGCTGTCCACGCAGATTGGTTCGGGACTGATGGGGATGCTGTACGTGCTGGACGAGCCGAGCATCGGCCTGCACCCGAAGGACAACGTGAAGATGATCGCGACCCTGGAGAGCTTGCGCGACATCGGCAATACGGTGATCGTGGTGGAGCATGACGAGGACACCATTCGCGCGGCCGACCACATTGTGGAGATGGGCCCCGGCCCCGGCGTTCACGGCGGGGAGGTGGTGGTGCAGGGGTCCATACGCGACGTGCTGGCGTGCAAGGCGTCGCCCACCGGGCAGTACCTGTCCGGTAAGCGCGGGATCGAGACGCCGATGCGGCGACGCAAAGGCAATGGCAAGACTCTCACCGTGCGCGGCGCGCGGGAGAACAATCTGCAGAATGTGGACGTCTCCTTCCCGCTGGGCTCTCTGGTGGCGGTCACCGGCGCATCGGGCTCCGGCAAGAGCACGCTGATCAGCGAGATTCTGTACAAGGCGCTCTGGAAGCGGCTGGTGGACACGCGCACACTGCCCGGCGAGCACGACGCGGTGGATGGCTTGGAGCATGTGCACAAGGTGGTCAATATCGACCAATCGCCCATCGGGCGCAACAGCCGCTCCAATCCCGCCACCTACATTGGTTTTTACGACAACATCCGCGACCTGTTTACCCAGGCGCCGCTCGCGTTGGAGCGCGGCTACAAGGCGGGGCGCTTCAGCTTCAACGTCAAGGGGGGCCGCTGCGAGGAGTGCCAGGGGGAGGGCGTGATCACCACGCAACTCTACTTCATGCCCGACGTGGAGGTGACCTGCGGGGCGTGCAAAGGCGCGCGCTTCAACAGCGAGACGCTGGACGTGACAGTGCGCGGCAAGACCATCGACGACGTGCTCAATATGTCGGTGGAGGAGGGCGTCGGCTTTTTCAAAGGCGAGCCTGCGATCGGGAAGAAGATCGAGGCTCGGGTACCTGACGCTGGGACAGTCATCCACCACGCTCTCCGGTGGCGAGGCGCAGCGCATCAAGATCGCGACGGAGTTGAGTAAACTGCAGCGCTCCAAGCACACGGTCTACATCCTGGACGAGCCCACCACGGGACTGCACCTGGCGGACATCGAGCGTCTGCTGGAGTCTTTGAATCGCCTGGTGGACGCGGGACACACGGTGCTCCTGATCGAGCACCATTTGGATGTGATCAAGACGGCCGATCACGTGATCGACCTGGGTCCCGAGGGGGGCCACGCGGGCGGGCAGGTGGTGGTCACGGGTACGCCGGAGCAGGTTGCGGCGTGCAAGGCGTCGCATACGGGAAGGTTTCTGAAAGCGCATTTGAGGCGGTAGGGGGGCCAACGCTTTAGTGCCGATACGCTTAGAGATTTAGAGAGATCACAGGCGAAGACTGCAACGCATCAAGACCCTAATTGACACAGCGATTGAACTCCACTTGCGGGCGATCGATGCAGAGAAGCACCGCTACTGGCTAAGACAAATAGCGGTACAGGCGCTTCCGACAATCTTGGGTGTAGTCATCGGAGCTTGGGCGTCAAACTCTTAAAACCAGTGACTCCGACCCAAGTCTCGCCGCAGACCCAAGCCCAGCCTCAACCCAAATAGGCCGCATGTGCGAAAGTCCTGCCTTCCACTTCGCCGTATCCCGCGCAACTCGGAGAGTGAGCCGGCGCCGCGGTTTCACAGTCTGGAGCATCGGCGGCCTGCCGTTGGTGTTTGGCCAGAACCTGCGGGATAATATCGGAGAGGCCCGCATGCAGGTTCAGCTGGAAATCCCTGAGGATCTTGCCCGTCAACTCGCCACCGACGCTGACGGCGTGACGCACGCTGCGCTGGAAGCGGTCGCTTTGGAAGGTGTCCGCTCCGGGAAATTCACCGTATCCCAAGCAAGGCGGCTGTTGGGTATCGGGTCCCGGTACGAGATGGATGGCTTCCTTAAAGCACATGCGGTCTTCCTCGACGTGACGCTGGATGACGTCCGCAAGGACAGTGATACCGCGCTCGCCTTCTCCCGATGACTGTAGTCGTCGCCGACACCTCACCCCTGAACTACCGTGTCCTTTCGGCAGGCCTGCGTGACGGCAGCTAACCCGCCCTGTTAAGTTCATTCAGTCGCCGAGGTGCGGCTGATAATGAACCGTGCAAGCACATCCATTCCAGAACCAGTGGCACACCTACAACGCCAACTGGAGCA
>JAPKZC010000897.1 GCA_026394025.1 Candidatus Solibacter sp. | reverse complement strand
GCGCCATCATTTGCGTTTCGATCTGCCCTCTCTTCTGTTTTGGCTTGGCGTACCGCTGGACCGGATCTATCTGCGCCCGTGGTGGTGGCCGTGGAAAAAGCGCGAGCGATCGGTGGTCCCGTCAGGCTATCGCGTGGTGGCGGGCCGGGCTTGTACCGGCGGCCACCGCCGGGTGGCGGTGCTCTCGCCGCACTTTCCTTTTCCCCTGGCGCATGGCGGCGCGGTGCGCATTTACAATTTGCTGCGCGAGATGGCGAAGCAGTTTGATATCGAGCTGTTCGCCTTCACCGATGGTCCCGTGGAACTACCGCCGGTGTTGGAGTTTTGCGCCCGCGTGGTGCTGGTGGAAAAGCCGCGTTATCGCGAGCCGCGTTGGAGCACGCTGCTGCCGCCGGAGGTCCACGAGTTTCGCTCGCCGGCGATGAAGCAGGCCCTCATCGAGGAGCGCCGCGCCTTCGGCTTTGCAGCGCTACAGGTGGAGTACACGCAACTCGCCGAGTACGGCGGCGACATCCTGGTGGAGCACGATGTCACCTTCGACCTGTTCACGCAAATCGCGCGCCGCCAGCATACGCTTTCCGCTGCGTGGGACGTTTTCCGCTGGCGGCGTTTCGAAACCCGGGCGCTGCGGCGGTTCGCGCGCGTGGTGGTGATGTCGGAGAAGGACGCGGAGATGGTGGGCGTGCCGAGCACGGTGATCCCTAACGGCGTGGATCTCGAGCGATACCGCGCCGTGCCCGAAGCTCCGGGCGAGCGACTGCTCTTCATCGGCAGCTTCCGCCACTTTCCCAACGTGGCCGCCTACCGTTTCTTCACCGAAGAAGTGTGGCCGCTTTTGCGGCACAAGTTCCCGGAGATGTCGCTCACCGTAGTGTGCGGCGCGGATTATCTGACTTACTGGCGCGCCTTCACGGATTCGCCAGAGCCCGTGCCCGACCCGCGCATATGCCTGCTGGGTTTCGTGAGCGATGTGCGGCCGCTGTACGTAGAGAGCAATCTGGTGCTGGCGCCGACCACGGTCTCCGCGGGCAC
Source organism: Candidatus Solibacter sp. (assembly GCA_026394025.1). Classification (GTDB taxonomy): domain Bacteria; phylum Acidobacteriota; class Terriglobia; order Bryobacterales; family Bryobacteraceae; genus Solibacter. The sequence goes on along the minus strand of JAPKZC010000897.1, from coordinate 5,793 downwards.
AAATGTGAAGGTACTGGAAGCCATGGCGATGGAACGCGCCGTAGTCTCGACTCCCTCGGGATGCGCGGGCCTGGGCTTGCTGCATGGCCACAGCGTGTGGGTGGCCGATTCGGCGGTGGCCTTTGCGGCCGGAGTGGCGACACTAATCAAAGACGCCGAACGCCGCGGGCAGATGGCATGCGCCGCCTACGGGGTCGCCCTGAGGAACTTCGACTGGGTGGCAATCGGCGAGAAGGAGCGGGCGCTGCTCGATGCGAGGCTCACTGCCCCAGAATGATCTTCCGTGTCGTGATGCCGTTCTTGACTTCGACCTTCTCGGTGGCCTGCTGCCCACCCTTCTCGATCATGATGGAGTAAACCCCCAACCCGAGTGGGATCTGCGCCGGTGTGACCTGATCGATACGTTTGCCGTTGACCGAAATCGCCGCGCCCGCCGGAACGCTGGTCAGCATCAGGGTGCCGCCGGCAGGCTTTAGCTCCACCGGCGTCAGTTCCAGGGGGCTGGCGCCCACGGTGAACTCGCGCCGCTCGATATGATGGCCCGGCAGGGTAAGCGCCACGGTGTGCAGGCCTGGCGCGGCGCGCAGCGCGCACGGCGTGGAACATGCCGTGGACGGATTGCCGTCGAGTGTCGCGGTGGCTCCCCCCGGACTGCTCAGGAAGCTCACCTCCTGCGGCGGGCCCGCGCGCACCGGCGGCGGGCGGCGCTCTGTCTTGGGTGCGGGCGTGGACGGCTCGGCAGCCGGGGGTTTGACCGCTTCCGGCTCTTTCTTGGCAGGCGGGGCAGCCCCTGGGTCCGCCTGCCCCACTTCGGCATCGGCAACGGCGGGACCCACCGGGCTCGGCTTGGCATCCCCCGCGGCATCCCCCGGGATAGCCAAGGGCGTAGTCACCGGCGGAGCCGCCGGGACGGGTGCGTCCTCTTTGGATGCGGCGGCCCTGCGCGCGCCGCTGCCGGAGGGCTGCGAGCGCCCCGGCATGAGCCATGGAGCAGCCTGCCAGCCGATCAGCGCCAATAATCCCGCGGCCACCAGAACTGCCAGCAGGAACGCGGGGAATCCAGATTTGCGCTTGGTTTCCGTGGTGGCGGTTGCCGCAGGTTCTGGCCGGCCCTTGCGTCGCGGCGGCGGCAGCGCGGCAGGCGCAGGCGCGGGCGCGACCACTGGGGGCGCCTTCATATCGGCCATGGTCGGAGCATTCAGCAGGCCGCCGCGCGGCATCGGCGTCCACCCTTTGCTGGCGCTGCAAGCCTTCTCCAGCGATTCGACGAAATCCTGGCAATTGCGATAGCGCGCGTCCGGCTTCTTGGCCAACGCCTTGCGCAGCACGTTCTCGATGCCGTTGCTCAGGCTCGGATTGAGCCGGCGCGGCGGCACCGGTTCCTCGGCCACGATCTTATAGACCACCGTGGTGAGATGCTCGCCGGTGTACGGCTTCTCGCCCGTGAGCATTTCATACCCGATCACGGCCAGGGAAAACTGGTCGCTGCGCCCATCCACCGGCTGTCCCTGCACCTGCTCAGGCGACATGTAGTGCGGCGTGCCCACAATGGAGCCGGTCATCGTCAGGTTCTCCGCCGCCGTAATCTTGGCGATGCCGAAATCCGTGATCTTCGCCGTGCCGTCCTGGGAGAGCATGATATTGGCCGGCTTGATGTCGCGGTGCACGATGCCTTTGGAATGCGCGTAGTCCAGCGCCACCGAGGTCTGCGCCAGGATGCTGAACATACGTTCGGCGTCGAGCGGATCGGGCTCGCCCAGGACCTGGTCCAGGGTCGGCCCGTCCACATATTCCATGGCGATGTAGGCCAGGTCGCCCTGCTGCTCCACATCGTAAATGGTGACAATGCCCGGATGGGAAAGCATGCCCGCCGAGCGCGCCTCGCGGAACAGCCTCTCGCGCATGCGGTCGAGTTCCCCGGGCTTGCGATTGTCGCCGAACTGGATCGTCTTGATGGCCACCGGACGGCCGATGTTGGGGTCGATGGCATGGTACACCACACCCATGGCGCCGCGGCCCAACTCCCTGACGATCTTATAACGCCCGATGCGATCCATTCACTCCTAGTGATAGCACACGCGTGGGTGTTACCTTATGACGAGAATGCTCCTGACAAAGAAGACGCTTGTCTGTGCCGCCATGGCGCTCTCAATTGCCACCTGCGCCGCGGAGACCATCAACCCGGCGCTATGGTCCGGCTTGAAGTATCGCATGATCGGCCCGGAGCGCGGCGGGCGCGTCACCACCGTCACCGGCGTGCCATCCCAGCCCAACACCTTCTATATGGGCTCCACCGGCGGCGGCGTGTGGAAGACCACCGACGCGGGCCACGCCTGGGTCAATATTTCCGACCGGCAGATCCCGCTCGGGTCGATGGGCGCCATCGAAGTCTCGCTCTCCCATCCCGACGTGATCTATGCGGGCACCGGGTCGTCCAAGATCCGCAGCAATGTCTCCATCGGCCGCGGCATCTATAAATCGACGGACGCCGGTAAGACTTGGCGCTTCGCCGGCCTGCGCGACGTGGGTCAGATTTCTACCGTGCGCGTGCATCCCGCCAACCCCGACATGGTGTGGGTGGCGGCGCTGGGCAATCCGTTCGCCGATAATCCGGAGCGCGGCGTCTACCGCACCACCGACGGCGGCAGGAACTGGCGGAAGGTGCTTTACATTTCCGATAGTGCCGGCGCGGCCGATGTCGAACTCCAGCCGGGTTCGCCGAACGTGGTCTTCGCCTGCATGTGGCATGGCCAGCGCAAGCCCTGGACCATCGTCAGCGGCGCGCGCGAGGGCGGAATCTATAAGAGCACCGATGGCGGCGACCACTGGACCAAGCTTGCCGGCGGCCTGCCCAACGAACTCTTCGGACGCAGCAACGTGGCCATCCCCGCCGCATCGCCCAACCGCATCTACGCGCTGATCGAGGCCAAGCCCGGCTCCGGCCTCTACCGTTCGGAGGACTCGGGCGCCACCTGGAGCCTGGTCAACGGCGCCCAGAACCTGATCACGCGCCCGTTCTACTACGCCACTCTCGGCGTGGACCCGAGCGACGCCAACGTCGTCCTCGTGGGCAACGAGGGCTGGTACAAGAGCACCGACGGGGGCAGGAGCTTCCGCCCGTCGCCCGCGCCGCACGGCGATCACCACGACATATGGATCAATCCGCGGAATTCGCAAATCATGATCCAGTCCAACGACGGCGGGGCCAACGTGTCCCTTGATGGCGGCCGCACTTGGAGTTCGCAGATGAACCAGCCCACCGCGGAGATTTACCAGGTGGCGGTGGACGATCAGTATCCCTACCGTGTCTACGGCGCGCAGCAGGACAATACCACCGTCATTGTGCCCAGCTTGCCCCTGGGTAACGGGCAGGATTTTCGCGTCGGTCCGGGTTGCGAGACCGGCCCCATCATTCCCGATGTCAAACACCCCGAACTGGTCTACGGCAGTTGCAAGGGCCAGTTCAGCCGCCTCAACCTGAATACTTCCAACGAAGAGCGCTACTGGATCGGCGTGCAATCGCTTCCAGTGGGTCGCGCCGATCCTCGTGTCGCGGCACGATCCCGAGGTGGTCTACCACGCGTCGCAGTTCGTGCATCGCACGCGCGACGGCGGCGTCACCTGGGAAACGATCAGCCCCGATCTGACCGCCCGCCCTGAGGGCACACAGGGCGCCAGCGGCGAACCCATCACGCGCGACGCTACCGGCGAAGAGGTCTACAGCACGCTTTATTCCGTCCGCGAATCGCCCCTGCAAAAGGGCCTGATTTGGGCCGGCTCCAACGATGGTCTGATCCACGTCACGCGCGACGACGGAAAGACCTGGACGAATGTCACGCCCAAAGGCCTGCCGTCCGGCGGGCGAGTGCAGAACATGGAACCAGGCAGGCACAAGCCCGGCACTGCCTTCGTTGCCGTCTACCGTTTCCTGCTGGGCGATTTTGCGCCGTACATTTACCGGACCGACGATTTCGGCAAGACCTGGAGCCTGCTCACCGATGGCAAGAACGGCATCGCCGCCGATGAGCCGGCGCGCGTCGTCCGCGAAGACGCCGACCGTGCCGGCCTGCTTTACGCCGGCACCGAGTTCGGCATGTATATTTCCTTCGACAACGGCGCGCAGTGGCAGAGCTTCCAACTCAATCTACCGAACACGCCCGTCACCGATATCAAGGTGGCGCACAAAGATCTGGTTCTCTCCACCCAGGGCCGCTCGTTCTGGATTCTGGACAACCTGACTCCGCTGCATCAGGCCGGCAACGCCGCCACTTTCAACGCCGCGCTGCTCTTCAAGCCGCGCGAGGCCATCCGCTCGACCTCGCGCGGCGGCGGCGGACGCGGCGCTACGATTCAGTATCCGCAGGCCGGCGCGGCAATCGACTACTACCTGAGCGCTCTGCCGGAGGGCGATATCGCCATGGAGATTCTCGACGCCGCGGGCAAGGTCATCCGCAAGTTCACCAGCGCCGGTGGCAGCCTACCGGAAGCGCCGCCGGTGGAGGCGGACACCGCTCCCAACGAGGATGGCGAGGGCGGGGGAGGCCGTTTCCGCGGCGGCCCCACGCGTCTCGACAAGACGCCCGGCATGCACCGCTTCACTTGGGACCTGCGCTATCCCGGCGCCTGGCAGTCTGCCGCGCGTCCCGAATCGCCCAACGGCCCGTCAGCGGTTCCCGGCCGCTACGCAGTGCGCCTCACCGTGGGCGCCTGGAACGCGACCCAGCCCTTCACCCTGACGGAAGATCCGCGCATCACCGGCGCCGGTGTCACCACTGAGAATCTGCGCGAGCAGTTCGATCACAACATGAAGGTCCGCGACCTGGTGAGCGACGTGAATCGCACCGTGTCGCGCATCCGCGCCGGCCTGGCCGCGATGGCCGGCAAGCCGGATTCCGCCGCCACGCTGGCCAGCCTGAAAGACCTGGCGGCCAGCCTGATCACCCCCACCGTCCGCTACAGCAAGCCGGAGTTGCAGACCCACATCACGTATCTTTACAGCGAGACGAACAGTACCGATCAAAAGATCGGGCGCGATGCCGTCGAGCGATACAACGCGCTGCGCAAGGAACTGGACCAGCGCATCGCACAGTTGAACAACATCCTGAAATAGCCATGCGGAATACCGCCGTTCTCCTCATCGATTGTCCAGACCGGAAGGGCCTTGTGGCGGGCGTCGCCAACCTGCTTTATCGCTACGGCGCCAACATCACGCATGCCGATCAACATCAGGACCCCGAAGCCGAACTCTTCTTCATGCGGGTGGAATGGGAACTGGCGGCGTTTGACCTGCCTGCATTTCGCGGGGAGNNNGATCTTCGTCTCGCAGTATCTGCACTGCCTGGCGGATCTCCTCCACAGGCACCAGACCGGAGAACTGCACTGCGCAATTCCCCTGATCGTCAGCAATCACCCTGGTGGTGAGGCGCTGGCGCGATTCCATGGCATCGAGTACCACCACATTCCGGTCAGCCCGGGAGGCCGCAGGGCCGCCGAAGAGGAGCAACTGCGATTGCTTGCGGATGCCGGCATCGACCTGATCGTGCTGGCTCGCTACATGCAGATTCTGCCGTCTGAATTTGTCGAGCAGTATCCTTCGCGGATCATCAACGTTCACCATTCTTTTCTACCGGCGTTTATCGGCGCGCGTCCGTACCACGCGGCGTTTCACCGCGGGGTCAAACTGATAGGCGCCACCAGCCATTACGTGACGGCGGTGCTGGACGATGGCCCGATCATCGAACAGGACGTGGTGCGCATTTCGCATCCCGAGCAGGTGGCAGATCTCATCCGGAA
>JAPKZC010000638.1 GCA_026394025.1 Candidatus Solibacter sp. | reverse complement strand
TTGATCACCTTTGTCATCGGGGAGAGTGCCTACGGGTCGAAGCGCTGGATCCCGGTGGGCTTCGGCGTTCACTTACAGGTATCGGAATTCGTCAAGCTGGTGATAATATTGTTGGTAGCTCGCTATCTGACCGAACTGCGAACCGATGAACTGGAAATTCGGGAGATGTTGAAGTTGGCGGGCTTGGTGATAGTTCCTACCGCGCTGGTGATGAAACAGCCGGATCTAGGGACTTCGCTGACGTATGTGGCAGTCCTGATCGCGTGTGCGTTTTTGGCTGGATTGCGCTGGAAGTATGTCGCGGTCATCGCAATTGTAACGGTGGTGGGCCTTCCCGTCAGTTGGCAGTTCTTGAATGAGTACCAGAAGGGGCGGATCGTCAGTTTTATGGACCCCGAGCGCGATCCGCAGGGTAAAGGATATCAGTTGATCCAATCCCAGATCGCGGTAGGCTCGGGAGGGATGTTCGGCAAGGGCGTTACCAAGGGAACTCAAACGCAGTTGCGGTTCTTGCCGGTGCCCCACAAGGACTTCATCTTTTCGGCGTTTGCCGAGGAGCATGGGTTTGTGGGGGTAACGATTTTGTTGTCGTTGTTTTTTGTGCTGGTGATGCGCATCGTCCAGAATGCGCATACGGCGCCGGATCGGGTAGGGATGTACGTATGTATGGGGGTGGCTGCCCTGCTGCTGTTCCACATTCTCGTGAATGTGGGGATGGTGGCGGGACTCATGCCGGTAACTGGTATCCCGCTGCCCTTCATGAGTTTTGGCGGTTCCAGCATCTGGACGTTTTTTTTGGCATTGGGGCTGGTGAACAACGTCCGCCTCAGAAGGTTTGTTAATTAGCCGGGCGCGCTCGCAAGGGAGCGTTCGAGAAAGAATCATTCGGGAGCCTGTAGAGACCCCCCGGGACGTGGGCACGTAAGCGTGGAAGTACCGCGCGGAAACGCCCGCCCGGGCAAGAGGAGTGGTTCCCGGCCGGACGGTGTATGAGGAAAACGCATCTCCACCTCCGGTCCGCGTGAGTTCGTAGCTGATGTCCCGGGTCCGCCCAAAAACCGGCGGAACCTCCACAGCAACCTGCTGGCGCAGCCACTTCCTTCAGGACCTCTCCACGCCCCGGGGAGGCAGTCGATGTCAAAAGAGTTAGTGATTTCAGCCAATCGCCACGAGACCCGTGTGGCGGTGCTGGAGGACGATCAAGTCGTTGAGGTGTTTTATCAACGCGAAAACGAGTACTCCCTAGCGGGTTCTATCCACAAAGGTAGAGTGACGCGTGTCCTGCCGGGAATGCAGTCGGCGTTTGTCGATATCGGACTGGGCCGCGACGCGTTTCTCTACGTATCGGACTTCTTCGAGGACAACGACGAGTACGACAAGATCGTCACGTCGGTGGAGGAGAAGGTCCTGAAGCTGGACCGGATTCCGGCCGCGCAACTGCCGGCGGCGGGTGTCGAGGCGGTTTCCGATGCGGAGCCATCGCCCGCGGTCGATGTGGTGGCCGTGCCCGTGGACGTGGCCCCTCCCGCGCCTCTCTCTCCGCCGGCGAGCGCCATGCAGGGTCCCCCGGGATCCCAGGGAAATCGACGCCCCGACCGTGGCGGCGACCGCGGTGGGGACCGTGGTGGGGACCGAGGTGGCCGGCGTTCGCGTCGTGGGCGTGGACAACGCAGTGGTGGCGGTAGCGGCGGTGGGCGCGGTTTGCCGGATGCCAAATACTATTCGCCGCGGCCCGACGGCGATTCGCGTTATCAGGCGTCGCCCGCGTCCCGTATTCCCGAGGCGGTTCCGGTGGAGGAACCAGTGGCGCAGCCCCGCGTGGTCTTCGACCCGGAGCAGGACGATTTCTTCGTGCTGCCCGGCGAATCGCTGGCCAAGTACACGCGGCCAGGTGACGAGGAACCGTCTGAAGGGCAGGAATCCGAGGCGGTGACCGAAGAGTTCGCCCAAGCGGTAGAGGACATCGAAACGCCGCCGGTGAAAGCAGCCGCCGAACCGGAAGCGGCCCCGGTTGCCGAAGCGGAAGCGGAAACGGAACCGGCAGCGCCCGAGGCGGTTGTGCTTCGCGAACCAGCCGTGGCGCCGGAAGCGCCCCCTGAACCGGCCTTAGCGGCGCCGGTGGAGGCGATGGTAGTCGCCGAAGGGCCGCCCGCTGAGCAGCCGGAAACGGAATCGACGCCGATCCAGGTTGCCGTACCGGAAGCCGGATCCGTCGCCATCGAACCGGAAGACCCCGAAGCGGACGAATCGGAAGCGTCCGAAGCAGCCGGCGGCGAAGAGATCGCGAACCCGGCGGACGAGGGCGCCGAGTCTCCGGCGGATGAGGAATTGACCGAAGAGGGGACAGCGGAGGCGGTCGCGGAAGACGAAGGGCCGGAACCGGCACGCATTCCCACCAGCCTGACCGCCGCCCTGCGCGAACAGGGGGGCCGCTATCCGCACCGGGTTTCGCGCCGCACCCGCCGTAAGGGGCGGGGCGATCGCGGTCCGCTGCCGGAAGGGCAGCGGGGGCCGCAAGGCGAACTGCGTCCGTTGGAGCAGGGCGCCGAGGCGCGTACCGTACAGCGGCCGGACGGCCGTCCCGATGGCCGCCCGGAAGGGCGTCCTGAAGGCAGGCCGGAGGGTCGTCCGGAAGGCCGCCCCGAGGCGCGGCCCGATACTCGCGGAGACCGGATCCCGCTGCCCTCGATCAGCGACCTGCTGAAGGAAGGGCAGGAAATCATCGTGCAGATCGCCAAGGAACCGCTGGGGCAGAAGGGCGCGCGCATCACCTCGCACATCGCCCTGCCGGGACGCTTCCTGGTGTACATGCCCACGGTGGACCACATCGGCGTGTCCCGCAAAATTCCGAGCGACGAAGAGCGTCTCCGCTTGAAACGGATTCTACAGGCCAACCGCACCGGCATTTCGGGCGGCTACATCGTGCGCACCGCGGGCGAGGGCCGGACCGAAGAAGAGCTGCGGGCCGACATGATGTTTCTGTACAACCTGTGGCTGGACATGCGGCAGAAGGCCGAGCGGCGGCCGGCGCCGCTACTGATCCATCATGACCTCAACGTGGTGGAGCGCATCCTGCGCGACCAGTTGACCCCCGCCTACAAGAGTGTCTGGGTGGACAACGAGGAAGCCTTCGAGGGCGTGCTGCGCTTCGTGCAACGCTTCCAGCCGGCGCTGGTGAATCGCGTGAAGATGTACACGCGCGCCACGCCGATCTTCGACGAGTTCGGCATCACGGCGGAACTGGAGAAGGCGCTCCGCCCCAAGGTGTGGCTGAAATCTGGCGGGTACATCGTGATCAACCAGACCGAAGCTCTGGTGGCCATCGATATCAACACGGGCAAGTACGTGGGCAAGTCGAACCGCCTGGAAGACACCATCGTCAAGACCAACACCGATGCCATCAAGGAGATCGTGCGGCAGATCCGCCTGCGCGATTTGGGCGGCATCATCGTGGTGGACTTCATCGACATGGACGAGCGCAAGAATCGCCAGAAGGTGATGCAGGCGCTCGAAGAGTGCATGCGGGCCGACCGCGCGCCGTACAAGATCCTGCAGTTCAACGATTTCGGGCTGGTGGCGATCACGCGCAAGCGGGTCAAGCAAAGCCTGGAGCGCACGCTATGCACGCCGTGCTCGTATTGCGAAGGTGCGGGGTATGTTAAGAGCCCGCAAACGGTGGTGTCCGAAATCCTGGTGGAGGCGCAGAAGATCGCGCGCGCGGTGGATACCAAGGACGTGATGCTGCGCGTCTCGCCCGAGGTTGCCAAGCTCCTCAAGAGCAATCAGAATACCTATTTGCAGGAAATCGAGGAGATCCTCTCCAAGCCGGTCATCGTGAAGAGCGATCCGCTGTTGCACCAGGAGAAGTTCGACCTGGCATAGAACGGGGTGGGGCAGGCGCTTCCGCCTGCCAATCTCGCCGCCTACAGGATCCGGCGTAGGTCTAGCGGCCTTCGTCGGCGTCCAGATGGCACTTCTTGTATTTCTTCCCGCTGCCACACCAGCAGGGTTCATTGCGGCCCAATTTGGGCTCGGCGCGTTCGAATGGCTCGGCGTCCACCACGTCGAAGCCGTCCAGGCAAACTTCGTAGATGGAGGGCTCCTCGGACTCGGTAATCTCCTGACGCGCCGCTTCGATTTCGGCGCGGAGGCTCTTCAACTCCTTGCGGGCTTCGCGCGAGAGCAGCGCGCCATACTGAGTCTCGATGATGGCGGCCGCTTCACTGGCCGCGCCATGCATGACGTAGGCGCTGGTGAGCATACTGACGATCACCAGGTCGCGCTCATCCTTGTCGAATTCGGCGAGGTTGTCGGCCAGGCTAAGCAGGACCTCGGAGCGTCCCGGGGTGTCGGGCATCAGGCAGAGCTGCTGAGCGAGGGCGGCCAGATCGAGGGCCTCGGCGCCGATGGCGAGCCGGCGGATGACGTCGAGTGCTTCGGCGGGCAGGCGGCGGGCAATGCGCAGGAAGGCCCAGCGCGCGGCGCCGCCGATGGTGTCGTCCTCCAGCGGGACGAAGCGGGCGAGAGCGGGCAGCACGGCGGGTTCGCCGATCTCACCCAGCAGGGCGAGCGCGCGGACCACCAGCCCGTCGTCGGTTTCGCTCAGCAGATCTTCGCCGTAAGCGTTGAGGACGCCGAGCAGCAGGGGAGCGCAATCGGCGCCGCGGGCCAGCACGCGATCGATCAGCGAGGCGTCGATTGCCTCCAGGCCGGCCACGAAGAGCTCATGGAGCAGGCGGTGCGGCTCCAGTTCGCGGGAGACGGCTTCCGGTTCGCTATCGGGCGCTGCGGGCGGCTCGGCGAGGTCGCTGGGTCCGAGTTCCGCCTGGGCTTCGGGGTCGAAGTGCAGCTTCTTCCTGCCCAGTGCCGCGTAGGCTGCGGCAAGAGGCGCGTCGGAGAGGACGCGGCCCAGCAACAGGTATCCTTCGTGCGAGACGGGGTTGGCCTCGATAAAGCGGTGGGCGAGTTGCGCGGCCAGGGAGGCGTTGCTGGCTTCTTCGGCGGTCAGGGCCAGGAAGCGGGAGGCGGCAGGGTCGTGGGGATCCACGGCCAGCGCCTGGCGGAAGGCCTCGGCATCACTGAGCGCGCCCGAGTTCATTTTTTGGGCAAGCTCACGGCGGAACTCGTGCACGGATACGAGTGGAAAAATCATGGGTGTCGGGATGGAGCGCGCGGGCCTAGTGGGCGGTGTATTGCTGCTGCGGCAGGTTCAACGTGATCTCGAGGGTCTTTTCCGTCTCGGCGATGTCGTAGGTCTGGCCGTACGTCTGGTAGCCTTTGGCGATGATCTGGACCAGGATCTTACCCTGCGGGATGGACGGGATGCGGGCCTCACCTTCCTGGTTGCTGCGCAGTTCGAAGGTCGTGCGGATGGCTTTACCGAGCTTGACGATGGAGTGTCCCTGAACGAAGCGGACCACTACGCTGGCGTGGTCCACGGGTTTGCCCGCCTGGTTCTTGAGGACGATATTGATTTTGGTCATGGGAGCCGCCAGCGCGCTGGCGGCGAGGCCGACGAGCAGGAGGGCGGAGACGACGAGGGTGGGAAGCAGGCGATCCCGATTGCGCATACTTCGATTATAAACGCCGATCGGCGCCCGAGTGGTAGAATGGGGACGTAGTACCTGCCAGACGCAACCATGTGGGGGCGCAACGGATTCGACGGGATTGAATCGTGGTGGGGAGGCGTGCCGGGTTCCGAGCTCCCGTAAAACGATCGGAAACTATAACTGCCAACACGCAGTTTGCATACGCTGCTTAAGTAATTAAGCAGCCGTTCCAGCCACTGAGCCCGCGCGGTGGTGAGTGAACGTCATTTTGCGGGATAGGCCAAGTGCTTCGGTCCGGAGCTGGAGGCTGAGAACCAATCGGGCTAGGCTTCCATCACCCTTGCCGGTTCAGAGGTGGCGGTCAAAAATCATGAGCCGGATACGCACGTAGTTCTCTTCATTGCGGGCTTTCTCGGACGGGGGTTCAACTCCCCCCGCCTCCACCACTTTATTTCATTTAGAATCATATAGTTACAACGCTCTGCACTGTAAAGTGACTTTTACGTGAATTGCCACGTGTTAGAATCCGTGGCATGTTGAACATTTTTCGCCGCCATCGTGACGGATGTTGCAAGGCGGGAACCCGCTCCCAGGATTGCCCCAGCAAGCCGAAGTGCCCCATCCATTTCGAAGGAATCGACGGGAGCGGGAAACG
>JAPKZC010000906.1:814-3607 GCA_026394025.1 Candidatus Solibacter sp. | reverse complement strand
CGGCGGCCGGGCCGGCCGCGGCCGTCTTCAATTCGAACGAAGTGCCCAGCACATTTTCGTGCTGGAACGTATACACGCGCTGGCTGCCCGGAAGTGAACCGGATCCGCCGAACGACGAGGTCAGAAGCAATAGGCTGAGGACAACCGAAGACAAGGGTTTCATGTGGGAGTTTCTCGAATTGTGAATGGAGTCCGGGGCTACCGTTGCTCGCGCTGTTGCGGAGGAAAGCCGCGGCCCGGACCGGGATTCGGTCTAGCCTCGTCTTGCGTCAGCTTTCCGTCGTGGTTCTTATCGAGCGCGCGGAGGGCCGCCGCTGCGTTATCGATTTCGTCGGCGGCGATCGCGTTATCGTGGTTTGCGTCCAGAGACGCGAAGATCGGGTCCATGCGCATCATGCCTTCCGGCCAGCCGCGTCCGCGCCCGCCTTCGCGCCCGCCCGTTGCCGGTTGTGCCTGTGCCTGCGCCATCGCGCGAACTTCGTCGGCCGTCAGCAAGCCGTCCCGGTTCGCGTCGCCGCGTTCGAAGATTGCCTGCATGCGCTCCGGCAGTTCGGCCTTCTGGAGCTTGCCGTCGCCGTTGGTGTCGAACGCCATCAGCGTCTTGACGGTCTCCTCGACGCTGTTGCCGTCAGCGCCTGCCGGCCCTTCGCGACGTTCGCCGCCTTCCGGTCCGCGGCCGCCGGGCATAACCGGCCGCATCTCTTCGAGCGTCAGTATGCCATCGCCATTCCTGTCCAGCCGCCGCAAGGCTGCCGGTGAGTTGATAATCTCCTCAGCCGAAATCGAACCGTCGCCATCCGCATCCAACGCCGTCCACAACGGATTCGGGCGCGCAAATCCACCCCTGCGCCCCCCGCGCTCTTGTGCCACCAGGCTCGTGGCGATGCACATGGCGACTACCGTCAACCGTACCGTGTTCATGATCTTTTGCTTTCCCCTCTCTAAGTCAGCCTGGCCCGCCGCGTGAGTGCGCTAACTGTTATTCCCCAGGACGAAGGGAAAGTTTCAAAAAATCGGTTCGACAGGACTCCTGCCCTGCCCTTGCTTCCTGCCGGCCTTGCCCCTACGCGTACAGCTTCGGATGCTCCTGCCGCATCTCCTCTGCCTGTGCCTGCACGCTCTTGATCTGGATCAGCGGGCCTTTGCCGATTCCCGGACAATACCTCGCGGTCCTCGCCCATGCCCGCGGGCTGTCTACCAACTCGGGCCAGAACGGGAAAATCCGGCACTGGGTCGGTTTCGCCGGATGGATCCCGCAGCCGCCATCGCGCAGGAAGTGACAGTGCGTGCGCCGCGGCACCCGCAATCGCATGCGGTTGCGCGTTCGGTACACATACGTACGCTCGAACGCAGCCGCGGTCATCCTGACGAACCTGGCCGCACGCCTCAGATCCGCCTCCGACAAGTAGACATACCCCTGCTGGCGGCAACATTCCGTGCATCCCGGCTGGCACTCAAACCGTGTCCTCTGAGCCACCGTATCATTATGATCTGTAACGCGAGTGCCATTTGTGATATATTTCCTGGGTCTAGTCGGGGAGGGGAAGCGTATGTCCACTGTCAGTGATATTGTGCGCCAACGTGAGCTTTTCAGGGTCGAAGAGCATCACTCTGTGGCTGAAGTCGCCCGGATAATGACCGATCTCCACGTCGGCGCCATCCTGGTATTTAATGGGGACCAACTGCGCGGCGTATTCAGCGAACGCGATATCATGAAGCGGGTCATCGTGGGACGCTGCGACCCCGATCGCACGCCGGTGGGCCTCGTCATGAGCACCGAATTATTCACCATTGACGAATCGGTTAGCCTGGAAGAAGCCATGGAATCCATGCAATCCAACAATTGCCGCCACTTGCCGGTCACACGCAACGGTAAGGTGGTGGCCTTTCTCTCCATGCGCGACCTGATGAATTTCGAGCTGGCTCAAAAAACAGAAGAAATCCACCACATGCGGCAGTACATCAGTAACGCGTGACCACAGGAATCATCGTCTTCGCCCACGGCTCCCGAATTGAACCGGCCAACCAGGCCGTCCGGCGGGCAGCCGCCGATCTTGCGCGTGTGGGCGACTGCCCGAACGTCGAAGCCGCCTTCCTGGAACTTGGTCGTCCCAGTCTGGAGGAAGCTACCGATCTGCTGGTTGCCCGGGGTGTGGAGCGCATCGTGATCATCCCCTACTTCCTTAGTATATCCAATAAAAACAATAGTATACGAGTCCATGTCACGGCCTCGCTGGACGGCCACCCGGGACTGGTGGCGATTCTAGCCGAGCGTGCGCGAGCTGCTATGGTTGAGCCTCTAGCACTCAAATAATACTTGACAACAACCCACTAAACTTTGATAATGGGGTTGTACTAAGCCGCCTCCTCTAACGGCGCGCCATCGTAAGAACTTAACTAATACTGAGGGAGCACATACACAAATGGGAAAAATTATAGGCATCGATTTGGGCACGACGAACTCGTGCGTCGCCGTGATGGAAGCCGGCCAGCCGACGGTCATTGCAAATCAGGAAGGCAATCGCACCACTCCGTCCGTTGTGGCGTTTACCAAGAGTGGGGAGCGGTTGGTCGGCCAGGTAGCCAAGCGCCAGGCCATCACCAACCCGGAAAACACAGTTTTCTCCATCAAGCGCTTCATGGGGCGCCGCTACGACGAAGTCAACGAAGAGATGAAGATGGTCCCTTACAAAGCGGTCCGCGGTGAGAACGCCGACGCCCGCGTGGACATCTCGGGCAAGAAGTATTCGCCACCCGAAATCTCGGCCATGATCCTCACCAAATTGAAGGAAG
>JAPKZC010000906.1:0-792 GCA_026394025.1 Candidatus Solibacter sp. | reverse complement strand
TCTGGGCGAGAAGGTCACCCAGGCGGTGATCACCGTCCCGGCCTACTTCAACGACGCCCAGCGCCAGTCCACCAAGGACGCCGGCAAGATCGCCGGTCTGGAAGTGTTGCGCATCATCAACGAGCCCACCGCGGCCGCGCTCGCTTACGGACTCGATAAGAAGAAAAACGAAACCATCGCCGTCTACGATTTCGGCGGCGGCACGTTCGATATCTCGATCCTCGAAGTGGGTGAAGGCGTGGTCGAAGTCAAATCGACCAACGGCGATACCCACTTGGGCGGCGACAACATCGACCAGCGCATCATCGACTGGATTGTCAGCGAGTTCAAGAAGGAGAACGGCATCGATCTCTCCAAGGACCAGATGGCCCTCCAGCGCCTCAAAGAGGCTGCCGAAAAGGCCAAGATGGAGCTTTCGACCCTGCTCGAAACCGACATCAATCTGCCCTTTGTCACGGCCGACGCCACTGGTCCCAAGCACTTGCAGATGAAGTTGACCCGTGCGCGCTTCGAGCAGATGGTGGAGGACATTCTCCAGCGCTCCATGGGCCCGTGCAAACAGGCCATGACCGATGCCAACGTCACGCCGTCGCAGATCGATGAGGTGGTGATGGTCGGCGGCCAGACCCGCATGCCGCGCATACAGGCCATGGTCCGCGAGCTCTTCCAGCGCGATCCGCATCAGGGCGTGAACCCGGACGAAGTGGTCGCCATCGGTGCTGCCGTACAGGGCGGCGCACTCGGCGGCGAAGTCAAGGATGTCCTGCTGCTCGACGTGCCCCCGCTCTCGCT
>JAPKZC010000237.1 GCA_026394025.1 Candidatus Solibacter sp. | reverse complement strand
GCCAATGGGGCCATGACCGTCGCCGCCTCCGCCAGGTCCGCGATCAGTCCCGATGCCTTCCCGGCAACCAGCGCGCTTCCCCACGTCGCGCATTCCTTGCGCGCCAGTTGCTGGTACGGGACCGAGAGAATATCCGCCTTGATCTGATTCCAAACCTCGCTTTTGGCGCCCCCGCCGATCACCCGCGCTCCGATAAGGTCCAGTTCCGGCGCGAGCCCGCGCAGGATGCGCAGGTACCCTGCATATTCGTAACCGACGCTCTCGACAATTGCCCGAAAGAAGTGCTCCCGCGTGTGCCCCCACGAAAACCCGACCCACCAGGTGGGGCGAAAACAACAGACCGTCGCATCCGGGAGGCGCCTTCATGGCGCTCGCGAACAGATCGTCATACGCTAGGTCCGGACTCCCGGCGCGTTCCGCTCGATTCGCAAATTCCTGTCCATACCACTTGAGCGCCAGCCCGCCACCGCCGACGTATGCCAGCGGGTTCCAGATTCCCGGAACCACTGAGCGCATCACGATCAGCGCCCGGTGGCTCGTGTCCGCCACGAACCGGTCCGTGCAGCAGGCCAGCACCGAGGCGGTGCCCGCGGTGTCGAGCAGCATTCCCGGCGTCACCACGCCCGCGCCCAGCGCTCCCGCGGCCGTGTCGCCGCAGCCCGCCGCCACCGCGGTGCCCGCCGCCAGACCGAAATCGCGCGCCGCTTCCGGACGCAGTTCGCCCACCACCGTCCAGGGCGCCACGATGCGGGGAAGGCGGGCCCGGTCGATTCCCAGGATGCCGCACAGTTCCTCAGACCAGGTGCCGGCGACGGCATCGCTGACGGCCGTGAAATGCAAAAACGTGTAATCGATAAACGCGTCATCCGCGCGCAAGCCGGCTGCCCGGCCCGCCACGTAGCAACTCGGCGTGACGAACTTGGCGATGCGGGCGTAGTCCGCGGGCCGTTCGTGCATCCACCACAGCATCTTCGGACCGTGATTGCAGGTGGGCGGGCACCCCGTGAGCGCCGTCACGCGGTGGGCGCACTGGCGGGTCATCCCTTCGATGTAGGGCTGGCAGCGGGAATCGAGCCACGAATCAAACCGCATGGCCGGCTGAAAATTTTCGTCGATCGCACCGATCCCGGCCATCTGGCTGTCGAAAGCCAGTCCGGCGACCTGCGACGGATCCACCCGGCAGGAATCCATGCATTGGCGAATCGCCACCACAGCCGACTGATAGAAGTCCCCAAGCTCCTGCTCTGCCGAGCCCGGTTGCGGGTAGTACAGTGGAACCTCCGCCCGGCCTTCCGAAATAAGCTGCGCGTTGGTATCGTAGAGCGCGGCCTTGGTGCCCGTGGTTCCCAGGTCGACGCCCAGCAGGAATTGTCCTGGCCTTTGCTGTATTCCTGTCATGCTATTATTACATGAGAAAGGTACCACCGGAGCCTTCGCCTTGTCAAGGGCTCGGCGCGTTCTGCTCACCTTGTGAATGGAAAGGAGAAAAGAGATGAAGAAACTAGCCATCCTGCTGGCCATGCTTGGAGGCGCTGCTGGTGCTCAGCAACCGCCCGCGGATCCGGATCCGGGTCTGAAAACGCTCACGCAGGTCTGCATTGTCTGCCGCGATGTCGATGCGTGCAGTAAACGCTGGGCGGCTGCCCTTGGCGTGGCGCCTCCCTCGATCAAGACCACCAGACCGGGTCCCGAAGTGAAGGAACTCTACCACGGCAAGCCCTCCACCGGCCAGGCTCGAATCGCCAATATCCGGCTCGGCCAAGTGACCCTGGAACTGCTCGAACCGGTCGGTCCCGATACCAGTTGGAAGGATGTTCTCGATCAAAAGGGAGAAACCGTGCACCATATCGCGTTCGCGGTTCAGGACGTCGATAAGACCGTGAAACGCCTCGAGAGCCAGGGTATGCCCGTGGTGCACCAGGGCCGGTTCGACGGCGATAACGGCACCTACACCTATCTCGATAGCGCCCGCTCGCTGGGTGTGATCCTCGAGTTGCTCCATAATGAAGGACCGCCGAGGAAGCAGTAGCGAAAAGGACAACCGTGTCCGCCGCCTTTAGGCAAGCTGCGAGCTCTCCCATCTCTCGCCACAGCGAACCATGTGCCAGCATTGCCCTGCCTCTCGCGCCGCCGCGATGAACTCCCCAACCGGGGCCGTGTTGAACGTGAACATATCGTAATGGCAGGGAATCACCGTTCGCGCCGCGATCTCGCGGCCCAGCCATGCCGCTTCCCGCGCGTCCAGGTTCCCCGCAACCCTCCTCTCCGGGTTGCGCCCGTTGATGGGGAGGAGGGCGGCGTCAATCCGGAATGGCTTCAGGCTTTCCGCCAACGCGGGATGCAGCACCGTGTCTCCGCTGTGGTAGATGGCCCACTTTCCGAATTGGACTACATAGCCCAGAAACCGGCATCGCCCGGCCGCATCCACTTCCACGGTCTCGTGCGCCGACGCCACGGCGTTGATCCGGAAGCCGTCGATCTCGACGGCGCCGCCGTGGTCGAGCCCCACGGTTGCCGGACACGGTGCAGACAGCCGCTTCCTGACGGTTTCCCGCTCGGCCTCCGGAATCACCAGTCTCAATCGGGGATTCGCTTTGAACAGGGGAAGGACGGTCTCGGGGTCCAGATGATCCGTATGGGAGTGGCTGCACGTCACTACGTTGACAAACCCCAACCGTCCCGGTTCGACGGGCAATGCCGTCATGCGGATATGCGGAGTCGGCGTGCCGGCGTATTTTCGGGTCAGGGAGTCGGAGAGGTAAGGATCCAGCAGCAAGTGTCGCCCGTTCCACTGAAGGAGGAACCCGCTCTGACCCAGCCACCAGAGCCGGAATCCCCCGCCGTCGTGGTTGGCTGCGGCGATGTCCGCCAGCAGCGCTTCGTCTCGCAACACCGGCTCAATCAATGGGTTGTGCATATATCCTCGAGTGGACCGCACAAGGTAGCACCGATTCAGGATAGGATGATAGGTGGCAGGTATGCAGCAGACTATTCAGTTCGATGAACCCGACATCGTCAGGCATGGCATCCCCATACCTTACTATTACCAGTTGAGCAGCTATATTGAACGGAAGATCAAGGCGAAGGAGTTGCTGCCGGGGCAACTCATGCCAAGCGAGCAGGAAATCTGCGAGAAACTCGACATCAGCCGGACCGTGGTTCGCCAGGCAATGGCCGATTTGGAGCGCAAGGGTCTCATCACCAAGCAGAGCGGAAAGCGCAGCACGGTCTCGTACCCCAAGTACGAAGGCAGCCTCATGCAGAACCTTCGCGGATTCTACGAGGATGCCGTATCGAAAGGGCAGAAGCCGACCACGCGTGTACTCAAGCTGGCCGTCGTGCCGGCCGACGGCGAAGTGGCCGAAGCCTTGAAGCTCAACGAGGGCGAGCCCGTCATCATGCTCAACCGGCTTCGCTTCCTGGATGGCGACCCTGAAGTTCTGGTGGTAACCTACCTGCCGGAATCCAAGTGCCCCGGCCTCGTTCGCGAGGACCTGACCAACGAGTCCCTCTACGAGTTGCTGGCCCGGAAATACGCGCTCGTCATCTCCCAGGGCCACCGTACGGTGGAAGCGATTGCGTTGGACCGCGCCGATGCCAAACTGTTTGGCGTGCAACCGGGCCGTCCAGCGCTGCTGCTAAGGAGTGTCGGCTTGCTTGAGGATGGCACGCCCCTGGAATATTACGTGGCGAAGCACCGTGGCGACCGCAGCCAGTTTCATATCTACCTGGTGCGCGACGCAAAGCCTTAAATCCCCGGAGCCGCGACGGCCTCTGCCAGTTCCCCCAATTGGAATGCGGGAACGCGGAGGCGGCCATGATCATAACGGCCCCGGCTGCAAGAATTTTTTCACTTCACGCGATTGCGCTGGCCGGTGTAGAACAGGTCAACGCCCAGGTATCTCAATGGCTGGTTGAGCCGGTTCGGCGGCGGTCCTGCGCGTTCGTCCGGCCAACAGCAGCAGGGGACAGATGTAGGCGCAGGTCAGCATCCAGACGTTGTATCGGAAGTCTCCGGACATGCTGAACGTGAAGATGGACAAATAATAAAGATAGCTACTGATGGCGAGCACCTGTACGGTTCGCGCATAGGCGAAATTCCACAAAAAGGAAATCACCAGGCAAGCGGCGACAATCAGGTAATAGACCCATGCCGAAAAGAGCGGGGAACGGAAGGCCGAAGCCTCGATGATCCCCATTACCTTCGAGTTGAGATACGACGAGCGGAATTCGAGCCCGAAGGGATTTGGGTCGATTCCGCTGATGTAGGGGTACCACGGCTTCCGTGCATCCAGAACGAGCAATTGCCGGGTAATGGCCAGCCGGTGACGCAAGTAGGATCCGAAATTATCCTTTACCTTGGTGAACCAGTAGAGTTGCAGGTCGCGAGCCCTGGCTGCACCCAAGTTATAGTGGATCGCTTTCTGGGAAGGGTTCGCGATGCCCAGCACCGTCCGGCACCCAGGATCAAATAGCGAGTTCGCATGCAGCGGCGAGTACATTCGCTTCA
>JAPKZC010000078.1 GCA_026394025.1 Candidatus Solibacter sp. | reverse complement strand
GCAGCAGAGCGGCCTCACCGGTCACCGTAACCGTTTCTGCCTGATTTCCGACCAAAAGCTGAAGATCCAAGCGAGTGACCGTTGCAACGAAGAGCTGAATTCCAGCGCGCTGCAAAGTTTGAAAGCCCGTCTTCACGACGCGAATGGTGTAAATACCGGATTCGAGGCCTGGGATGTTATAGGTTCCAGTCTCGCCGGTGGTGGTCTCACGAACGACGTTCGTGCCTTCATTGCGGATCTGAATCGACGCACCGGGGATTGGAAGACCGGTGGGATCCGTAATCGTGCCCGTAATTCCGGTGTTTTGCGCGTTTGCACACATCGTAAGGAGAAACGCGACCAGCAGGATGATGCTCCGTTGCATGAGCGACCTCTCTAAAACAGAATTTAATACCCTGACCTGTAAAGTGTCTTCAAGGTGATGCTATGTCGCTGTGCATCTAATGTCAATGCGTTTTGCGATCAAATGATGAAAAGTTGTATATAGGTATAGTCAGGTTTTTATGGAAGGCGTCCGCGTGGTGGTGGCTGGCGAAGTGCGAGCAGATGGCGATGGGGAAACCGGTGAGTTCTACTGTGCGACCGCTCGCGGCAATTTACTCGCGGGGGAATATGCGCCGCACGACTTCCGGACCACGAGCGTGCAACCGACAAGGACGTCGCGGGTGGGAAGGCTCGGATTCTGCACGCGCTGCAGCATCGTCGACATTGCGACAGCTCCGATATCCAAACAGGGCTGATGCTGGGTGGTGAGCGGTACGGGGAGCAGGCTTGCGTATTTGACGTCATCGATCCCTACGATGCGCACGTCCTCAGGTACCCGAGTGCCCAACGCGAGCAGGTTCTGCATCAGATTCGCTGCGGTCCGGTCATTTGCACACAGAAATGCATCCGGCCTATGTTTGTCGAGGATGGAGCGAACCAAGTCTCCATCGCAGGGATCCCCACAGAAAACGAGATCCTCGCTGGTAAGCAGGCGATGTGCGAAAAGCGCCTCCCGGTAGCCGGCGATGCGAGCGTTTACAGTCGATGCGGAGAATTGCCGCGAGAAAAAGGCTATTCTAACCGCGCCGACCCTCGCCAGGTGGTCCGTCGCGAAGTATGCCGTCCGCCGGTTGTCTATCCCCACGAGGTCATACTTGCTCCGCATCGGATAAGGGCATAGGCATCGATCCAACAAAACGACGGGAATCCGAGCTCGTTCGAGTGCAGCCACGATCTTCTGGTTCACCTGGTCCTTGATGGGGGTCAGTTCGAGCGGAGCGAAGAACACCCCCGAAACGCCACGCCCGATGAACTGATGACATAAGTGTTCCGCCACCTCCTCCGTCTTCTCGGTTTCGGAGGCTGCATTTCCCCATAACAGAGAATGCTTGGTTGCGGTGGAATATTTGGACATTCCCTGACAAATCGGCTCGAAGATCTCAGTCTGCCCAAGCGCCGGAATCAGCAGACCAAATAGGCAGTCCCCGGCTGCCGAGGTCATTGTGGCGTAGGTTCCAGAGCCGGCCCTGCGCACCACGAGCCCAAGTTGTTGAAGATCCCGAACCGCTTTGACGACGGTCATCCGAGACACGCCAAACCTGCGTTCGAGCTCGCCTTCGCTGGGCAAGCGCGCTCCCGGTTTGTACTCTCCTGAAGCCAGACTTTCCTTCAGGCTGTCAAAGACGACTTTGTATTTGGGCTGGCAATTTCCCTTGGCCGCGCCGAGCAGATCGTCATTCAGCAAGTTCTTCAAGTGGTTGATCCTGTGGCAGCATGCACCGACACCACTATACAGCTTCATATTCTTTGCGGTCAATAGACTCTCATATTGGATAGTGCCAGAATGCAGACCCGCGCGGCCTGGGTCGCACCAGGGAGCCCGTCAGGGGGCGCCACCTACCAGCAGCAATAGCCTCCGTCGATCACCAGATCGTGACCGGTCACCATGTCGGAAGCTTCGCTGGCGAGATATACCACCCCGCCCTGCAAGTCGGTGAGGGCGCACAGCCTGCGCATGGGAGTCAGGTCGATCCAGCGGTCCATCTTGTCCTTTCCCTCTGGCGTGGCGATGAGGTCTGCGAGGAGAGGAGTCATGGTGTAGCCGGGGCTGATGGAGTTAACGCGGATGCCCCGGTTCGCCCACTCCGCCGCCAGCGACCGGGTCAGGTGGATCACGCCAGCTTTGGACGTGTTGTAAGCAGACTGGTTTTGTGGCCGGTTCACGATGCTTCCGGACATGGAAGCGGTGTTGACGACCTTGCCGTAGCCCGTCTCGAGCATGAGTGCCGCCTCGGCCCGGCAGCACCAGAAAACGCCGTTCAGATTGACGTCCAGAACCCGGCGCCATTGCTCGTCGGACAGCTTTTCGGAGTCCTCCCAGGTGCCGATGCCGGCGTTGTTGACGGCGATTGTGAGCGTCCCCCACGCCTTCCGCACCCTGGCGATCATGCCGTTCACCGCGGCCGAATCGGTGACGTCCGCCTGGATCGGCAGGGCCGTAATTCCGCGCGCCTGCAGTTCCCCGGCGAGAGCAGCGGCCTTGGCGCCCGCGATGTCGGCCACTGCCACGGCGGCTCCCGCCTGGCCGAGGGCAAAGGCCAGCGCCCGCCCGATACCCTGGCCCGCGCCAGTTACGAGCGCAGTGCGGCCGGCAAGGCCGAATCTCTCCAAAATCGGCCGGGCAGCGAGCACGGGATCCATCATGCCGGGTGTCTCCGGGTTCCGGGAGGTTTGTGGGTCGTGGGGAGACTGGTTGCTCATTGTGTTCCTCTCCTACTACCGTACACCGCACGGCCACATTCGGCCTGGAACCGCGGGCCCATTCAGATAGATCGTCCGAGCCTATCTGGTACTCCATTCAGAGGCGGTAAGTTGGAAAGGGGGCGACGGCAGCCGCTTCGGCGGCTTCTGCCTGGAATTCATGCCGGTGTCGGCTCCTTTTGTTCCCTCAGTGACCGAAGGTGTTCTTCAACTCGCCTTCGAAGTAGGAAAGGACTGACCGAGAAGTTATGGATACTCCTATGTTTGATGCAAGTAGGCCCGTCACAATGAACCTCCGGATTCCGGGCGGCGTGAAAGCCGTGGGCACTGCGCCCACGTAGCCCTCTGTGGCGGTGATGAGCTTTTTGTGCAGCGCCGCGGCCGAGGCGATGTTGATGGTTACCTCGTGCCGGCCAAAGGGCAGGTCGAGCAGCTGTGCGAAGGGACTCCAGCAGGGTCTGTTCAGCGGGAAGCTCAAGCCCGGCGACGTGAAGAAGATGGGCTACACGGACGAGCAGATCCGCGAGATTGTCGCCGGGAAGAAGCCTCTGCCGGTGCGAGTCCTTGGGCGTCTTCGGTGGCACGAAATCACCCATCCACATTAGAGCGCGAACTCTCCGATGACGAGGTAAATCGGATCGCGACGGAGCGGAAGAAGCAGGGCGAAGCAGAGAAGTCCTGTCCTGTCCGGAAAATGCAGGAACCCAGGCGGCAACTGCGGAGTTCGATCATCCGGATGTTGTTACCATCAGGGCGTCGTACACTGGAACCGTATGAAGACCAGTATGTTGGCGCTTGTGGCAATGGCGGCAGCAGCGGCCGACGGTAACTGGCCGCAGTTTCGCGGCCCGTCCGGCAGTGGCTTGGGGACTGGTTCCCCGCCGGCGGAATGGAATGTGGAGTCGGGGAAGAACATCCTCTGGAAGACCGCCATTCCGGGCCTGGGTCATTCCAGCCCGGTGATTTGGGGCGACAAGGTTTTTCTCACCACGGCTGTCCCGGCCTCTGGCGAGGCGCAACTCAAGGTGGGCCTTTACGGCGATATCGCTTCGGTTAAGGGTGAACCGGCGCAGAGCTTCCGGGTCTACTGCCTCGACCGCAAGAGCGGCAAATTTCTTTGGGAACGGACGGCAACCAGCGGCCCGCCCAAAATCATGCGTCATCCGAAGTCCACCCACGCCAACCCGACTCCGGCCACAGACGGCAAGCGCCTGGTGGCATTTTTCGGGTCGGAAGGGCTGTTCGCGTATGACCTGAACGGCGAGTTGCTGTGGAAGAAGGATTTCGGAACGCTCGATTCGGGCTTCTACACGGTGCCGTCCGCGCAGTGGGGCTTTGCCAGCTCCCCGGTGATTCATGAGGACACCGTCATCATCCAGGCGGACGTGCAAAAGAACTCCTTCCTGACCGCCTTGGACGTCCGTACTGGCAAGGAGTTGTGGCGCACGCCGCGTAGCGATGTGCCCACGTTCGGCACGCCCGCCGTCGCGCCTTACACCGCCGGTGGCTTGAAGGGGTGGCAGGTAGTGGTCAACGGGTGGAAGCACATAGGCGGCTACGACTTGAAGACGGGCAACCCACTGTGGAGGTTGGCAGGCGGCGGCGACATCCCCGTGCCTACACCGGTTTTCCTGGACGGCCTGGTGGTGATTACGAGCGCGCACGGGCAGGGGCGGCCGATCTACGCGATCCGCACCGACGCGGCCGGCGATCTGGCCGATAACCGCTCTGCCATCGCATGGACCCAGGAACGCGCCGGCAACTACACGCAGACCCCGCTGCTCGAAGGCGGCCAGGGTTACTTCTGCCACGACAACGGGGTGCTCACGGTTTACCAACTGGCCACGGGAGAGAGGCTGTACCAGCAGCGTCTCGGCGGCGGGGCATCGGGGTTCAGCAGTTCTCCGGTGGCCGCCGGCCAGCAAATCTACATTACCAACGAGGACGGCCACAGCTTCGTGCTGGCGCCGGGCCGTGGGTACAGACTGCTGGCTGAAAACGAACTCGGTGAGACGGCGATGGCCACCCCGGCGATTTCCGGCGGCGTGCTCTACATCCGGGGAGGCAAACACCTATTCGCTATCGGCGTGCGGCCGTAGAGGTAGCGCATGGAACCTGTCACTTTGTATCGCAGGCTTCAGCAGCATCTGGACCGGATGCCGGTCGGGTTTCCGGCCACCGTGTCCGGCGTGGAGATCCGGATTCTGCGGCAATTGTTCACTCCCGGGGAAGCCGAACTCGCGCTCGAAGCCAGCGCGATTCCCGAGCCCGCCAAGACCATTCACCGGCGGATCAAAGCGGGGATGACGCTCGCCGAGGTTACCGACAGGTTGGAGCAGATGGCCGAAAAGGGGCTGATCCTGCGCCTCCAGACGAAGGTGGGACCTCTCTACGGGAAGCTGATGTTCGTGGTCGGGTTTTACGAGCGCCAGTTGAAGCGGCTGACGCCGGAGCTGGAGCGGGATTGCCGCGACTACATGTTGGAAGCCTTCGGACAGGCTTTCCACAGCAAGAAGACGACGCAACTGAGGACCGTGCCGGTCCACAAGACGATCGCGATAGAGCGGAACGTGGCGACGTACGCGGGACTCCGGGGCTATGTCGAATCGAGCGCCGGACCGTTCGCCACGATGACGTGCATCTGCCGCCACGGGAGGGAACTGCAGGGAGAGAAGTGCCGGCAGACCAACCTCAAGGAGAATTGCCTCACGCTGGGCATGGCGGCGAGCGATATGGTGCGCATCGGCCAGGCCAGACCCATCAGCCGGGAGGAAATGCTCGGTCTTCTGGACGCAGCGGACAAAGAAGGCCTCGTTCTGCAGCCGGAGAACACGAAGAACCCGCTGTTCGTGTGCTGTTGCTGCGGCTGCTGTTGCGGCGTGCTCACGTCGGCCAAGCGACTCCCGCAGCCGGCGGAGTACTTCAGCGCGAATTTCCAGGCCGCTATGGACGCGGACGTGTGCGATGCGTGCGGCGTGTGCCTGTCGCGCTGCCAGATGGACGCGCTGCTGGATGAGGACGGAGACGGGCGGCCGGCGGTGGACCGCGCGCGTTGTATCGGGTGCGGCCTGTGCGTCTCCACGTGTCCTTCCGGCGCTCTGCGGCTGGTGGAGAACCCGCAACAGAAAGTGCCGCCGGACGACACGCGGGCGCTCTACATGCAACTGCTCCAGGAACGCTATGGTCCCTGGGGGATGGCGAAACTGGCGGGAAGAAAACTGCTCGGCATGAAGTTCTGAACCCGCGGCGCGATTGGAGTCACGATGGCGCCATGAAAATCGGCAGACGCGCGATGACGAAACTGCTGGCAGGCGGCCTAGGGTAAGACCGCTCACTTAGCCGGCACAGCCGGAACCTGACAGGAAGACGACTTCACCGCAGAAACGCGGAGGGAACTGAGGTCGCTGAGGACAGATCCCGCCAATACCGGCACGAACCTGACTCGGCAGGTACTGACGGTCGCGGCACGGACGGGCGCATCGACAAGCGGTATCCTGCCCGGCCGCAAGGGATTACAATTCGGAGTTGTATGTCTGATGGAGGCCGGGTATGTGGACACGTAGGGATCTTTTGAAAATGGCCCTGGCAGCACCCGTGGGGTCGTGGCTGGCGCACTACGAAGCGCTGGCGGCGCCGGCGCGTGGCGCGGTGAAGATCACCGCCGTCAAAGCGCTGCAACTCGATTTTCAGGGCGACGGCTGTCTGGTGAGGATCGAGACCGACGCCGGAATCACCGGGTACGGCGAAACCGGAGTGGATGTCAAAATGGCGCGCGCGCGCATCCCGCAGTATCGCCTGGTGGGCGCCGACCCGCTGTCGATCGAGCGCCACTTCCAGTCCATGACAGGCGGGATTCATCCCTTTCTGCCGAACATCCCGCTGATCAGCGGCATCGACATCGCGCTCTGGGACCTGGCGGGCAAGATTTTGGACCTGCCGGTCTCGAAGTTGATGGGTGGTCCGCAGCGCAATGCCGTGCCCATGTACTCGCACGGCGACGCTATCAAGGACATGGGCAGTCTCGCGTCCTGCAAGGAATGGGCGCAGATGGTGAAGGAGCAGCCGGAGGGGTTTTCGGCATACAAGATCGAGCCGACGCAGACTCTGGCGGGCGAGCGCGGGGTGGGCCCGGTCGTGACCAGTGCACAACTGCGCAAGATCGCCAAGGGGTTCGGCAACGTGCGCGAAGCCGTTGGGGACTCCATTGATATCGCGGTGCATTGCCACAACCAATGGGACCTGCCGAGCGCCATCGCCGTCTCCCGGGCCACGGAATCCATCGCCCCCCTGTTCATCGAAGACCTGCTGAGCAATGTGGAGTATTGCGAAGCATGGCTGGCCATCAAGCAGGCCACGCGGACCCCCATGTTGACCGGGGAGAAACTGGAGATGGTCAAGCAGTTCAAGCCGTTCGTGGATCATCAGGCGGTGGATATTCTGCACCCCGATGTCTCCTTCGCGGGCGGCATCAGCGGGTGCCGCAAGATCGCCGACTATGCGGCATTGAACCGGATGCCGGTGGCGCTGCACAATATCGGGTCGCTGGTGAGGACGTATGCGTCGGTGCACCTGGCCGCCGGGATTTCGAATTTCTACCGTTCGGAATGCCGGTTGGGCCGCCCCGGGCGCATGTACGAGAAGATGTCCGTCAGCACACCGCCGGTCATCCGGAACTCGATGTTCCAGATACCGACGGGTCCCGGCCTGGGCCTGGAAATCGACGCAGGCTTCATGCGCGAGCACACGCCAAAGGGCGAGGACTGGGCATAGGGGAGTAGCCGTTTGGCCACATGACACACATGACAGCTATGTCTGGTTTCGGTTGCGGCTTTGGAGTATACTAGCCCAAGATTAGTCTCTGTCGACTCTGCCTGTAACGAGGAGATCGCAAATGCAACGTCGCATGGCTGTTGTGGTAAGAGCCCTGTCGCTCGTCGACGTACGCCGCCTTTTATTGGTCCTTCTGGCCTCGGCTCTCTTGCCAGTGCTGGTCGCGCAGGAGTTCCGTGGAACCGTCACTGGCCGGGTTGTCGATACCCAGTCGGCGGCAATTCCAAACGCCAAGATCGTTGCGACGCTGGTGGCCACGGGGGCCCAGTCCGTCACCAACACCGGCCTGGATGGCCAGTTCACTATTCCCTTCCTTGCGCCCGGAACCTATCGGGTGGAAGCCGATGCGCCCGGTTTCAAGAAATATGTTCGCGAGAACCTGGGAGTCTCCGCCGGCGAACGCATGGGCATCGAGATTCAGCTTTCCCTTGGGCAACAGACCGAGACTATCACCGTCTCCGCCGACGCGCCGCTGCTCGATACCACCACCGCCACCGCCGGCCAGGTGATCAATTCGGACCAGGTGGAGAATCTGCCGATGAATGGCCGCACACCGCTGGTGCTGGCACAACTTTCCTTCGGCGTGGTCCCCAACAGCGACCCCAAGTTCAACCGGCCTTTCGATAACGCCGGCCCGTCCGGGTTTTCCATGGGCGGCGCGCCTTCCCAGCAGAACGAACTGCTGATCGACGGCGCGCCCGATACCACATGGGACCTGCGCGTGGCGTACAATCCGCCGGTGGACGCCGTGCAGGAGGTGCGCGTTCACGCTTTCGAAGCCGACGCGGCTTACGGCCACACCGGCGGCGGAACCGCCAACGTGGTGCTGAAGGGCGGCACCAACGCCATCCATGGCAGCCTTTACGAATTCAATCAGGTCTCCAAGCTGCAAGCCACCAATTTCTTCACCAACAAAGCCGGCCAGAAGAAACCGGTGGGGCGTTACAACCAGTGGGGCGGCACCGCGGGCGGCCCGTTGTGGATTCCCAAGGTGTTCAACGGTAAGAACAAGGTGTTTTGGTTTTTCGCCATGGAGGAGATCAATGACAGCTTCCCAGAGCCCCAAACCGTCATGGTCCCCACCGCGGCCCAACGTACTGGCGACCTGTCAAGTCTGCTCAAGGTTGGCTCCATTTACCAGATCTACGATCCCTCCACGGGCGTCCTGGCCGCGGGACACATCACGCGCACTGGATTCCCCGGAAATATCATCCCCACCAACCGGCTCAGCGCCATCGCCAAGAATTACCTTCAGTTCTACCCGCAGCCCAACCAGCCGGGCAACGCCGACGGCACCAACAACTACCTGGCTGGAGCGGTACGCAAGGACACCTACAATTCCGAACTGGGCCGCCTCGATTTCAACCTGGGGAGCCAGAACAGGTTGTTCTGGAATTTCCGCCACAACGACCGCATCGAGAACCGCAACAACTTGTTCGACAACGTTGCCGAGGGCCGGAACCTGCTGCGCATCAACTACGGCTCCACGCTGGACGATGTCCACACCTTCAACGCCACCACCGTGGCCAACGTCCGCTTCAACTTCAGCCGCTTCCGGGAAGCCACCGTCCCATTCGGCGATGGGTTCAACGGCACCAGCCTAGGTTTCCCGGCCTATGTAGCGGCCGCCGCTCCCAAACTCCTCCTCCCCCTGATCCGCTTCAACTCGACCACAGCGGGCCAGGACTACCACCAGATCACGAGCGTCGTCAGTTCCAACCGGCCCTTCAACATCTTTTCGGTTTTTGGCGATGTCGTCAAAGTCGTCCGTAACCACAGCCTGAAGTTCGGGGCGGACGCCCGCGAGGCT
>JAPKZC010000844.1 GCA_026394025.1 Candidatus Solibacter sp. | reverse complement strand
CTGTAAAGCGCGCGCTGCCCACGGCGCGCATCGGCGGACCCGCCTCCACCGGACCGGGCGGCGCCAGCGCCGCGGCGTTCCTGCGCAACTTCCTGGAACACGCGGTGCGGGGCAAGAACTATGCTACCGGCAAAACGGGCTCGCCGCTCGATTTCGTCAGCTTCCACGCCAAGGGCTCGCCGCGCTTCGTGGAGGGCAACGTGGTGATGGGAATCGAGAGACAATTGGGGGATCTCGCCAAGGGCTTCGAGATCGTCGCTTCCATCCCCGAGGTGAAGGGCAAACCGATCATCATCGGCGAATCCGACCCTGAAGGGTGTGCAGCCTGCTCCTCGCGCGTCTATCCGCAGAACGCGTACCGCAACGGCGTGATGTACTCCAGCTACACCGCCGCCGTCATGCCACGCCACCTGGACCTGGCGGCCAAACTTGGTGTGAACCTGATGGGGGCGGTAACCTGGGCCTTCGAGTTCGAAGATCAGGCTTGGTTCGATGGTTTCCGCGACCTGGCCACGAACGGCGTGGATAAGCCCGTGCTCAGCGTCTTCCGGATGCTGGGCATGATGACGGGCGAGCGCGTGGCGGCGGTGAGTTCCGGTGCGGCGTCGCTGGAGAGCCTGCTGGCAGCGGGCGCCAAGGACAAACCGGACGTTCATGCGATGGCCAGTGTGGACGCGCACTCGGCGGCGGTGCTGGTGTCGAACTACCATGACTCCGCCAAGCCGGGTCCCGCGGCGCCGATCGATCTGGCGATCTCGGGGCTGCCCCGTGGGCGCATGCTGGTACAGCATTTCCGCGTGGATGACCGCTACAGCAATTCATACGAAGCGTGGAAGAGGATGGGGTCGCCGGCCCAGCCCACCGTGGAGCAGTACGCTCAACTGGAAGCCGCGGGCCAATTGCAGTCCGTGGAATCGCCGCGCTGGACCACTGCCGCGGACGGCCGGTTGCGGCTGAACTTTTACCTGCCGCTGCACGGCGTGTCACTGATTCTGGTCAGTTGGTAGGGCGCCATGCGACTCATCCAACTTGCCGGACCGGCGGGCCGCCGCCTGGGTGTCGTGGAGGGCGAGCAACTCCGCCTACTCCGCAATCACGGCTCCGTCCACTCCCTCGCTTCGGCGGCAC
The DNA here is from genome assembly GCA_026394025.1 of Candidatus Solibacter sp. Lineage (GTDB taxonomy): Bacteria > Acidobacteriota > Terriglobia > Bryobacterales > Bryobacteraceae > Solibacter. The sequence goes on along the minus strand of JAPKZC010000844.1, from coordinate 6,640 downwards.
TGGCGGTATCGCTGAATCTGGCGCGCGCCGCGGAACAGGACCTCTCCGGCGAGTCGCTTGATTACCCGGATATCTACAGCGGCATGTCGCCCTGGCGCATACTCCCGGCGGTGGATCATCCCGGCGAACCCGCCCGCTGTCTGGTGAGCGGCACGGGACTGAGCCACATCCGCAGCGCCGCCAACCGGCAGGCGATGCACGCCGCGGGCGAACAGATCACCGACAGCATGCGGATGTACCAGTGGGGCCTCGAAGGCGGCCGTCCCGCGCCAGGCGTCGCCGGAGTCTCGCCCGAATGGTTCTACAAAGGCACCGGTCTTACACTGCGCGCCCACAACCAATCGCTTGATGTGCCGGACTACGCCGGCGATGGCGGCGAAGAACCGGAAATCGCGGGCGTGTACATCATCGACCCATCAGGCTCCCCGCGCCGGATCGGCATGGCCGCGGGCAACGAATTCTCCGACCATCAATTCGAAAAGAAGAACTACCTGTATCTTGCCGCCTCCAAACTGCGGACCTGCGCCCTTGGTCCGGAGTTGGTGCTGGACCCGGCCTTCGACCGCGTGTCCGGCCAGGTCACAATCGAGCGGGGCGGAGCCACCCTGTGGTGCAAAGCGATTCAAACCGGCGAAGCCGTGATGTGTCACAGCCTCGCCAACCTGGAACACCATCACTTCAAATTTGAGGCGCACCGGCGCCCCGGCGATATCCACGTCCACTTCTTCGGCGCTGACGCGTTCAGTTTTGGCGAGGGCGTGCAACTGGAGGATGGCGACTGGATGCAGGTGCGCTTCGAGGGCTTCGGCAAGCCGTTGCGCAACCTGCTGCGCAGGCCAGTGCGAATCGCGGGCGTCGCGGAAACGCTGGTCACCGTTCGACCAGTGTGACTACTTTGCCGCTCCTGTCCGCTGCGTTTGGGCGGACTTGCCGAAGGCCGTGAACTCCAGAACCGCCATTGGCAGGTTGGTCGGCCGTCCGGTGACCGTCAGCCTGATATAGCGGCACCGCACGGGCGCGAACTCATCGAACTCGACGTTGTTGGCGGCGGTGTTGTTCGTCTTGTCGGCCACAGCCTTAAACGTCCGATTGTCGGAGGACACTTCCAGCTTGTACCGGTACGGCGCCGCCATGGCTCGCGGCGTGTTCGGAAACCACGTCGAGTGGCCATCCACGGTCAGCGAGGTGCGCTCCGGCGGCGCCACGTCAAAGAGAATCCGCGACGAATCAAGAACGAATTCCTGGTTCGGGTCGGTTGGGTTGCGGCACCCCAGGTCCAGCGTGAGCCACGGTTGCGCGTCGTCACCGGCGGGCTGCCACCAGGTTCTGACGTTGTTGTCGAAGGCGTAGGTGGGGTCGCGCCCGGGCATGGAACTGCTGGCCGACCAGGTGTACCGGTTGATCGACACCGGCAGCGAGCCGCTGTCGTTGTCGAGCCACGGTTTGGCGATAGCTCCCGGACCCCAGCGCGGCGTCTCCGAAGGCCCACCTACGAACATGTTGCCGTCCTTGTCGAAGCCCACCGGGTCCATGCCGATGCGCCTGTCAAAGACACCCCAGTTGCGGTAGAGCACCGTATAGATCGCCCAGAGGTTCCCGTCGGGCCCTTCAATCACGCAGTGGTGTCCGGTCCCGTTGATCAGCCCGTTCTGGTGGACCAGGATGGGGTTGCGCGGCGCATAAGTGAACGGTCCCAGCGGTGATTTCGCCGTGTACACGCCCACCGCATAGGTCTTCCACTCGGTGCCCGGCGCCGCATACTGAAGGTAGTACTTGCCGTTGCGCTTCGTCATCCACGGAGCCTCGATCCAACTCAGCTCGGTGCCTTCGTTGTGGTCGCCATAGCGTTCCCAAATGTGAGCGTTGTTGAAGGTCCAAAGTTTCCTGGGTGGCGCTGCAAAGTGGGTCAGGTCCTTGCGGTCCAGCTCGACGCCGTAGATTCCATCGTCATGGCGCCCCGAATAGTAGGCATAAACCCGCCCGTCGCCATCCACAAACACCATGGTGTCGAACAGCAGAATCTTCTTGCCTTGATCGTCCTTGAAATCCCCAACGTACTCCCACGGTCCAACAGGGTTGCGGGCGCGAAACAAGCCGGTGTCGTTGCCGGTGAGATAGGCGCTGCCCTGGTATTCAAAGGCGGCGGGCGCGGTGACGCCCCTGGTTCCCGGTGGCATCGTGGCCGGCTGATGCTTCCAGTGCACCAGGTCTTCCGAAGTCCAGACCATGCCGCCCGAAAGGAAGAGATAGTATTTGCCCTGAAAGCGCAGAACGGTGGGGTCGGCGATGCTCCGCGTATCCTCAATGCTCAGCGGATTGACGTAGCGGAGTTTGGTGGCCGCGCCCTGCCCCGTTCCTTGTCCGGCGATCGACATCGCCAGAATGCCGGCCAATAGACCAGTCAGGATGTATTTCTGCTTCATTTTCGCCCCCGCACCGTGCTCCCTGCATATTCCAGTCTGCCGTCGATCGCCCACAGCCCGCGGACCCCGTTGATGACGGTGCCCGAGATCGCGGTCACCGTGGTTTCGCCCTTAATGAACAGAGCGTTCCAGAGTCCGCTAGCCTCTGGGACCACCGGAAATGGGACGGACTTGCCGGTGAAGTTCCTGGCTTCCGAATCTCCCAGGTAGACCACCATCTGGCTGTTGTTCAGCGTGCCTTCGTTCAAACGGTCCTCCCCGCTCTGCACCGACAGTACGGTTTCGCCGCCCGGAAACTGTCGCAGATACGGCGCACCGGCGTAGACTGAATCGGGGAGTTGCACTTTCAGGGCAGCCCATCGGCGGGGGCTCTCGCCGCCTACAAACGGTTGGCGCCAGTTGTCTTCCAAGGAGGCGTGGACGATGGCCGGCTTGAACTTCCCGGCGATTCCGTTGTCTTCGATGGCGACGGCGATGCCCCTGCCTCCGGCCATCGGCAATGGCACCGGCATGCCGTCCCGAAATCCCGCGCGCAGGCTGATTCTTTGCGGCGCGCTCCAGGATGCCCCATTGTCCAGAGACCGCACCATGCTGATCTCCTGCTCCGTGGTATCGGGGTACGGTTTCTCATTGGCGAAGTACAGTCGAATTTCCCCGGAGGGCAGTTGGATCTGGGCCGGTTCCCAGCAGCCCGTGCCGGAGTTGGTTCCCGCCTCGTAGACCAGTTTGCCGCCTTCCCAAGCCGCCCCGCCATCCTTGCTCACTGCGATCTTGATCGTGAAGGGGTGAATGCCGTCCCGGGGACGTTCGTTGAAGGAGAGCAATACCCAGCCATTCTGGAGCACCAGCATTTCCGGATTCGCCGCGCCTCCAAATTCGAAGGCGGCCACGGCGGTTTCCTGTTCCCAGGTCCGGCCTTCATCGCGGCTGCGGCGCACGTAAACCCGGCTACCTCGTTCGTAGGAACAGAGTATCTGCTGGTCGGGCAGGCGCACCATGCGGCCGTAAACCGCGCCGGACTGTACCAGCGTCAAGGTGGCTTGGTCCCATACCAGGCGCGCGCCCCCGCGGTCACGGGCCATCTCCTGTGCCGCCAGCGGCGTTGTAGTGAAGTGCACTTTCAGCAACATGCTGCTGCTGGCCTACGAATACGATTCGCACAAGGTTCTGCAAAAAGAGTAGATAGCGGCCCCCGCGCCCTTCCGCGTGTGAACCGCTGTACAATCGGACATTATGGTCCACTTATCCCGCCGTGAACTGATTGCCCTCGCCGCCGCCGCCGTGCCCGGCCGCGCCGCGGAACCGCAGGCGCGCTCCCTCGTGGCGTTGACCCAGGGCCAGGAACGCCGCAAGAATATCACCGCCGCGCTGACCGCCATCGACGACCAGATACGACCGCAACTCAAACGCAAGAAGTACGTCCTGATCAAGCCGAATTTCGTGTCCGTGGAGCGGCAGCTTGCGGCCACGCACGCCGACGCCATCCGCGGCATCCTGGACTACCTCGCCCCGCGTTTCAAGGGTCCGGTCGTCATCGCCGAAGCCTCCCGCCAGAGCACCTTCCAGGGCTACGAAACGTTCCTCTACAACCGTCTGCCCGGCGAATTTCGCTCCCAGAAGGTGCAACTCGTGGACCTCAATGAGGAGGCGAAGTTCCACCCGCTCCAGATTGTGGACGCTAACCTCCATTTCACGCCGGTTCGCCTGGCCGCGCGCCTCTTCGATCCCGACGCCTTCGTAATCGGCTCCGCCATCCTGAAGGCGCACAACTACGCTGTCGCCACCCTCTCGGTCAAAAACATGGCCATGGGCGCGCCCCTGCACAGCGGCAGCAAGGAAACCACCGCGTGGCACGACAAGACCAAATACCACGCCGGGTACCGCCAGATGCACCTCAACCTGCTGCTCACCGCCAAGGCGCTGCATCCCCACTGGGGCGCCGCGGTCATCGATGGATTCGAAGGCATGGAGAACGATGGCCCGGTGAACGGCACCCCGATGGACCACAAGATCGCCATCGCCTCCACCGACTTCATCGCCGCAGACCGGGTGGGCGTTGAGGCCATGGGCGTCAATGCCGAGTGGGTCGGATACCTGAACTACTGCGCCGAGGCAGGTCTCGGCCGCTACGATTTATCGCAAATCGAAGTGCGCGGCAACGCCAAGCTTGAGGCGGTCCGCAAAACCTACAAGCTTCACTCGCAGATCAAGCAGCAGTTGCAGTGGCTGGGCGCGCTGAAGCAGGCGTGATCGCCCATCACCATTCGGCCACCGATCCATCCTCGTGAAACACCCGCGCCATCGGACGCGTGCCGCCGAAGGGATACTTGGCCAGACTCGCCTCGGATAGTTCGAAACCCAAACCGGGCTTCGGCGACAGCGGAAACCGGCCGTCCACCATGCGCATGGCGGGGAATCCCAGCCACTCTTGCCACACTTTGTCCGCCGCGCCCGGCTGGATTTGCCCGCAGATTTCCTGCACCACGAAGTTCGGCATGGCCGCATTGACGTGCAGCGTGGCGAGACCGCCGATGGGCCCTTCGCAGGCATGCGGCGCCATCGATATCCCCGAAACCGCCGCCATCTGCGCCACCTTCCAAAGCCCGGTGACGCCGCCGACGTGGTTGATGTCGGGCTGCAGAATGTCGACGATCCCCATCTCGATCAGTTCGCGGCACCCGTAGTGGGCCACCAGCCGCTCTCCGGTGGCGATCGGCGTGGTGGAGCGGCGCGCAATCTTCGCCATCGCCGGCACGTTCTCCGGCGGACACGGCTCTTCGATGAACAACAGGTTCAGGGGCTCCACTTCCTTCACCAGGATCGACGCTACGCTCGGGCTGGTCTTGGCGTGGAAGTCCACCGCAATGTCGATTTCCGGTCCCAGCGCCTCACGCAGCACCTGCATCGATTTCACCGCCGCCTCGATCTTCTTTCGCGTCTCGATCCACTCGTAGTAGCCGGGCAATCCGGTCTTGAAGCACGACACGCCCTGCTGGATAGCCGTTTCGCGCAGCCTCGCCAGCCGCTCCGGCGTGCGCACTCCATCGGCGTGATAATATCCCCGGACCCCGCGCGGGTCGAGTGGGCCGCCCAGTAACTGATACACCGGCATCCCCAACGCCTTACCGCGGATGTCCCACAGCGCCTGGTCGATCGCCGAAATCGCCGACCCCATCACCGGTCCGGCGCGGTAGAAACTGTGCACGTACATCGATTGCCATGTGTGCTCCACCTGCATCGGATCGCTGCCCATGACGAAGTCGCGGAAGTCTTCGATGCAGGCCATGGCCGCGCCGGCTTTGCCCTCCAGCGTGCCCTCGCCCCAACCCACCAGACCCTGGTTGGTCTCCAGTTTCACGAATACGTAAGGCCGGTCGGAGGTAGGCGTCAGCGATACGCCGAAGACCTTCATCCCGGTGACCTTCAGGCCCGATTGAAGGCGGTCGAATGCGCCGCCGCCCATCGCCGCCTGGGGCGCGAAGGAACAGCCGCAAGCCTCCAGCGCGCTCCGTCGCGTTGCAGTCTTCGCCGCATTTCCCGCGAATGCCAGGCCGGCGCCGCCGAACGCCAGAAAGTGCCTACGCTGCATGGTATTTCTCCAACGCCGCTTCATTCACGTCTATACCCAGGCCGGGGCCTTGCGGAAGCTCCAGGAAACCATCGCGCGCCGTCTCCAGGCCGGCGGAAACAATCGCGGCGCGCATCTCGCGGTCGGCCGCATCCTCCGGGCGCGGCACATGTTGGATGAAGAAATTCGGCACGCTGGCGGCCAGGTGCAACGCCGCCGCGGTGGCGACCGGCCCGCCGTCGTGGTGCGGCGCAATCGCCACGTAATACGTCTCCGCCAGCACCGCTATCCGCCGCGCGCCGTTGATTCCGTGCATTGAGATGTCCGGCCGTACGACGTCCACCAACCCTTCCCGAAGCAGCGCCTGAAAAACCCCGGGGTCCCCAATCCCGCGCCCGAATCCCAGCGGTATCGCCGTCTCCGCCGAGACCTTGCGCACCACTTCGAGATTGGACACGGAGCACGGTTCGTCGAACCACAGCGGGTGGCTGCTCTCCATCGTGGCGGCAACGGACGCAGCGTCTCCCGGCGTCAGCCGGCCGTGGCCGTCCAGCACGAAGTCCCGATCGTCCCCCAGTGCCTTCACCAGCGCTTGCACCTGGTTCTGGTAAGCCTTGCCCTGATTCCGCGCCACGGGCCTCGGCACTTG